>CAZMWD010000041.1:0-11475 GCA_964569685.1 uncultured Cocleimonas sp.
AATATTCCGATCCCGTGTTGCCTTTGCCTGTGTAAAAATATCGATCAAGGCTTCACCATTTTCATCTTCAATCAAAGAGCTTAGGTCAGATAAATCCTGCTGAAAGTTATTTAAAGCAGACAATATTGCTTCTTTATTTTCCAGACAAATATCGCGCCACATAACAGGATCACTGGATGCGATACGTGAGAAGCTTTTGAAACCGCCGGCAGCATAATCAAATACAGCATCGCCGTATTGCGATTTTGATAGGGTATTCACTAGGGAATAAGCTAACACATGCGGTAAATGACTGGTGGCGGCGAGCACGTCATCGTGCTGTTTTACGTCGAGGGTTTCGACTGTTGCACCTGCGGTTTGCCACATTTCTTTTACTTTTAAAACAGCATCTGGGTTTGTTTCTGCTGTCGGTGTTAATACGACTTTATGGTCGATATATAAATCAACAATGGCAGCTTCGACACTGCTTTTTTCGCGCCCAGCAATGGGGTGTCCTGCGACAAAATTGGGGGATATTTTTCCATCAAACGCTTTACTTGCTGCACGTATCACACTGCCTTTTACACTGCCTGCATCGGTTATTACTGCATTGGGTTCGATATGCCCAACAATACTTTCTAAAACAGGTTGAATCGCACGCATGGGAACGGCGAGTAAAATCATATCCGCACCTTTAACAGCTTCTACGGGGTCTAAAGAATAGCGGTCTATAACACCTAAATCGACGGCTTTTTGTAAGTGATCTGCATTGCGACTGCAACCTACGATAGTTTCACAATAACCCGCCTTTTTCAAAGCCAGTGCAAGCGAGCCACCTATTAATCCTACGCCAAAAATGGTGAGTTTCTTAATCATAAAATCTTTTAAAAAAAACTAATATTACCATGAAGGGCATGAAGGGCATGAAGAAGAAATTGTTTTCTGCCCTCATGTTATTCATGCCCCGACCCCCCATTGTTAAACTTAAATCGTTCAAGACAACACTTTATCAAATGCATCCAAACATTGCTGGTTTTGTTCGGGCGTAGAAATAGTAATACGCAAATGATTCGACAAACCGTAATTAGCAATCGGGCGTACGATCACCGCTTCGCGTAATAAGGCATCATAAATAGGAGTCGCATCTTGTTCTAAATCTATGGTGATGAAGTTACCGACGGTGGGAATATAATCAATCCCTCGGTATTGGCAAGCCGCTCGCCAAAACTTTATGCCTTTGCTGTTAATTGCTCGACAGGTTTCAAGATGTTGTTGATCATCCAGTGCCGTAGTTGCTGCAACTAATGCAGGAGTATTGACATTAAATGGTTGGCGTACGCGATTGAGCAAGTCCGCGATTTGTTCACTGCAAACGGCATAACCTATGCGCAAACTGGCTAACGCGTAGATTTTTGAAAAAGTACGAGTAACAATTAAATTAGGGTATTTATCTAACCATTGCATGGTGTCGGGGTATTGGCTTTCCTCGACATATTCAAAATACGCTTCGTCTACTACTACAACCACATCATTAGGCACATTAGAAATAAACGTATCAAGTTCACTAGAATTTAACCACGTACCCGTTGGATTATTTGGATTTGCGATAAATATTACACGGGTTTTATCTGTGATTAATGCCTTCATTGCCTGTAGATCATGACCGTAAGGGCTGTCGTTATTAAGCGTACCCTCGTGATCCGTTGGCAGTGCCTTAGCCACTTTAGCGGTTGCACCCACCGCTTTGATGCTGATTGGATAAACTGCAAACGCATATTCAGAATAAATAGCCTCTCGACCTTCGCATAAAAAAGCGCGTGCGATCATATCCAGAACATCATTCGAACCATTGCCGAGGGTGATCTGTTGCATCGATATATTAAGTTTTTCAGAGAGTGTTTGTTTTAAAATAAAACCATTGCCATCAGGGTATAGTTGCAACTTATTCATTGGCTCACGTAAAGCTTCAATCACTTTAGGGCTTGGCCCCATTGGGTTTTCGTTTGATGCGAGCTTTAAAATATTGCTAACGCCTAGCTCACGTTCGAGTTCCTCGATGGGCTTGCCGGGGAGATACGGTTGTAATTCTTGAACGCCGGATACGGCTAGCTTTTGAAAATCTATGGTCATTTTAAATCTCCCCCAGCCCCTCTTTGTTAAAGAGGGAAGTGAAAACCATCTTTGCTTTTTTAGAAAGAAAACAACAATAGCTTCCCCCTTTAACAAAGGGGGATTGAGGGGGATTTATTATGTTTAGAAAAATCGGCATCCTGTTACAAAATAGCCTTCGGGTAAGATCCTAGCACCCGTAATAAATCCGCTTCTTTTTCCAAATCAGCCAATGCTTTAGCTACTTTTTCATCTTCAATATGACCGTTAATATCCATGAAGAAATAGTATTCCCAATTGGCATTTTGTGAAGGTCGAGATTCAATTCGCGTCATATCCAGACCATTATCTGCTAATGGCGCAAGTAAGTTATATAAAGCACCCGCGCGATTTTTAGCGGAAATCATCAAGGTGGTTTTATCTACGCCACTGGGGGGTACATCTTTGTTTCCTATCACTAAAAAACGCGTTGTATTGTCTTTACTGTCTTCAATATTTGCCTGTGCAATACTTAAATTATATATTTCTGCAGCAGTTGCACCCGCAATCGCCGCGCCTTCTTTATCATTTTTTGCTTGTACCGCTGCTTCTGTATTACTGGCAACCGGAATACGTTCTGCATTGGGTAAATTAACATCCAGCCATTGACGACATTGGGCTAAGGATTGTTGATGTGAATAAATGCGTGCTACTTTTTTCCAATCATCAACTGCTGATGGGTTTATTAAAAGATTTTGATGAATGCGCAATTTCACTTCGCCACTGATTTTAAGTGGGGACTTCATAAACACATCCAAGGTATACGAAACTACGCCTTCGGTTGAGTTCTCTATTGGCACAACGCCGTAATCAGCATTGCCATTTTCGACTTCACGAAACACCTGACTAATCGAACTTAACGGTTCTATATTAACGGCGTGACCGAAATGTTTGTTTACTGCTTCTTGTGAAAATGTTCCTTCTGGTCCCAAAAATGCCACATTAATACATTGTTCAAGTGCCAAACACGATGAGATTATTTCGCGGTAAATACCCGTGATACGCTCGTCTGCCAATGGTCCTTGATTATTTTTTGCCATACGCCGTAAGATTTGCGCTTCGCGTTCGGGGCGATAAAAACACAGATCAGTTTCACCCGCCGCGCGTTTAATTTCGGCTACTTCTTCTGCGCAGTTGGCACGTTGAGAGAGCAGATCTAAAAATTGATCATCAATCGCATCAATACGATCACGTATGGCTAATAGTTTGTTAGTGGTATCGGTCATTATTACGGTGCTATGTTTATTGGTAGTTATGTTGAGGTCGCAGTTAATTATATAACGCGAAACTTTAACATACCTTCAATATTACCTAATTCATTTCTAATTTTTTCATCCGGTTCAGCTTCAAGGTCAAGCAAGGTCACTGCTACATCATCGCGCGAATTATTCATCATGTGGACTATATTACAGCAGGCTTCACCTAAAATATTCGACACTTGTCCTACCATACCCGGTAAGTTTTTATGAATCATGGCAATTCTTGACTTACCTGCACGAGGTAAATCAATCGCAGGCATATTCACAGAGTTTACAATCGTGCCATCTTCTAAATAATGACGCACTTGATTCGCCACCATAATCGCACAGTTTTCTTCTGCTTCGGCAGTCGATGCACCTAAATGGGGTAACGCAACCACACGCTCATGTGCGTTTAATAAGTTAGATGGAAAATCACAGACATAAGAATACACTTTACCAGAATCCAGTGCAGCACAAACCGCCTCATCATTCACAATACCATTACGTGCAAAATTCATAATCACCACATTGTCTTTCATCATTTGCAAACTTTCGGCATTGATTAGGTCTTTAGTTGTATCCACCAACGGCACATGAAAGGTAATAAAATCAGCTTCTTGCAAGAGGTGATTAATGTCTCTCGCCTTATTAACATTGGCATCTAATTCCCATGCTTTATCAATCGAAATAAGCGGGTCAAAACCAATAACGTTCATCCCTAAGGCTCTTGCCGCATTCGCAACTAACACACCGATTGCGCCTAAACCAACAACACCCAAGGTTCGCCCCGGTAATTCAAAACCACCAAAGTTCTTTTTACCTGCCTCGACCTGTTGAGTTATTTCATCATCGCTACCTTCTAAGGTACTTGAAAATCTACGCGCCTGAGCTAAATTACGACAGGCTATTAACATCCCCGCAATCACCAGTTCTTTAACCGCATTAGAGTTTGCACCAGGTGCATTGAAAACAACGATGCCTTTATCCGACATTTTATCCAGTGGGATATTATTAACCCCTGCTCCGGCACGACCCACTGCTTTTAGCGAATCAGGTATCTCCATCTCGTGCATTTTAAATGATCGTAATAAAATCCCATCGGGGTTTTCGGCTTCATCTGAAACGATGTATTTAGCAGAAGAAAGCAGACTTAAACCTTTATCGGATATATTGTTAAGGGTTTGAATTGAGTATGTCATGTTATTCCTAGAATTTAAGTTTTGTCTAAAACAGTTTGAAAATATAAAATTCCCCTCTTTGACAAAGAGGGGTTAGGGGAGATTTTTACACTATTAAAATCCCCCTCAATCCCCCTTTGCGAAAGGGGGAAGTTTTTTATCCGTATTTCTGTTCAAAATCGACCATCATTTCAATCAAAGCGTCGATTCCTTCTTCTGGCATCGCATTATAAATACTAGCGCGCATTCCACCCACCGAACGATGACCTTTTAAAGTAATTAAATCACGCTCTGCTGCTTGCTCTAAAAACGTCGCATCCAAATCTGAATTTGCCAATGTAAACGGAATATTCATCCAAGAACGAGACTGTATTTCTACAGGGTTTTTATAAAAATCAGATGCATCTATTGCGGTATAAAGCTTTTCTGCTTTACGTTTATTGATTTCACCAACGCCTTCAACACCGCCTTTCTCTTTAATCCATTTGAATACTTCACCCGCTAAATACCAGCCATAAGTCGGTGGTGTGTTATACATCGAACCGGCGTTTGCATGGGTATCATAGTTCATCATCGCGGGGCAAATATCCATCGCCTTGCCCATTAAATCATCACGGATTATCACAATGGTTAAACCTGCAGGACCAATATTTTTTTGTGCGCCCGCATAAATCATGCCAAATTTAGAAACATCAATAGGACGCGACAAAATAGTCGAAGACATATCTGCAACTAACGGCACATCCCCTGTTTCTGGAATGAATGAAAACTCTACACCCCCAATGGTTTCATTAGGGGTGTAATGTAAATAAGCAGCATCGGGGTTTGTGCCCCAGCTCTCAAACGGTGGCACGGTGGTAAAACTCGTATCTTCCGAGCTTGCAACCACATTAACCGAGCAATAACGATTTGCCTCGGCTATCGCTTTTTTAGACCATGCGCCTGTATTAATATAGTCGGCACTGTCTTTTCCATCTAACAAATTAAGTGGAATTGCGGCAAACTGCGCACTCGCCCCACCTTGTAAAAACAGCACTTTGTAATTATCGGGAATTGACATGAGGTCGCGTAAATTAGCTTCTGCCGCTTCAGCGATTGACATATATTCTTTGCCACGGTGACTCATTTCCATCACCGACATGCCACACCCTTGCCAATCGGTCATTTCTGAGCGTGCTTTTTCCAAAACTTCCTGCGGTAACATGGCAGGACCGGCGCTGAAATTATATTTACGAGACATTTAATTATTCCTGTTTGATGTACTTAAAAGATTATTGATGTTTTAACATGATGGTACAAAAAATGCATGGTTTAGATCAAAATATAACACCTTTTATTCCTGCAAATTACACAGATGAAAATAGATTTAAAAACTTTGGGTAGTCTTTGCGTCAAGTAACCTTAGCTCTCTTGATTTTGAGAAATAAGTGTCAATGGTGTTGATAAAGAAATGCCTTTTTCGATTGAGGTTTCTAACATTAATTGCAACAAACGTTGGCGTGTTAGTAAGAGCTTTTCAACATCTTTGGTATAATAAAAGAACTGCCATTCTACGGCGTGATCTCCGGTCTCTTTTATGCCGTATTCAAGATCATGTTGTTCTTCTATCTTGATACTTGAATCCTCTTTTGCCAACTCGTAAACCGTTTCAAATAAATGTTTTACGCGATCAACAGATACATCGTAGCCAATCTTAAAGCTCAAGTTTTCGCGCAAGCCTTTGGCGGATGCGAACTTCGACAAATTATGCACTGTGAAATCACGTAATTTCGAGTTTTTAATCATAACACGATGATTATTCTTAATATTAAGAATCACAGTATGAAACACTTTGGTTTTATAAACTAAGCCATAAATCGTTTCGCCATCGTTAAATTGAATCACATCGCCTTCCGAAATCATATCGCTATTCAAGATAATCAAACCATGAAAAATATCCGGCGCCCAAATACTTGAAGTCAATGCCAGAAACACGCCGACCAAACCAATCACACCGCCTGCTTCTAATAAAGAATCAAAACCCAATAAACGAATAATACTTACCAATGCAATCAGACCAATAAAAATACTGCTAAAAATACTCAGCATGCGCGTTTGATAAGTGGAGATATAACGTTTTTTATTGTTAATCTCGCGCTCTTTTCCATACTGACGTACTAAAAAAGCATGGGCTAAATGCATCGCGAGATAGGCAAAATAGATGATCGCAAGAACAGCGAGTATATGTAATAAAACCCCTTGGCTTTCAAGATCCTTACCATCTTGGAAAAAACGATAGTAGCCGTAGGTGATTATAATGAGCAGGCTTAATGCTCTAAAAATCATGACTTTACGCGAGAAACCAGAAACTTTTTCTGGGTGAGGGAAAATTAGTGTGAGTATTTTTCGCGCAAAAATAAGTAGCAGTAAGTTAACGCCAAGAATGACATAACCAAAAGTGTCAAAACGATTGATGATTTCAATCAGTTGATTCATTTAGGAGTATTTCCTTGTCATACCTAATTTAGCTCCCTGAGCGGAGTCGAAGGGCGCGGACAGAAAGCACAAAACTATTTATTCCGACAATGACTCGCATTCTGACACTGAGATAATTTAGATAACAATTCATAGTTACCCTCTATCAAAGCTAGTTTCTTCTTTCTACTCCAACCTTGCACTTGTTTCTCAACATAAAAAGCATCATCTATTCGTTCGTACTCTTGGCTAAAAACAAGATTCACTGGCAAACGATTATTCGTATACTTAGACCCTTTACCTGCTTGATGTTGAGCCAGTCTTAACTCTAAATTTTTGGTACTGCCTGTGTAATAGCTTTTATCTGAACATTCTAATATGTAAATACATCCACTCATTTTAAATGTGTAGTTTTGATGCCGTACCCTTCGACTCCGCTCAGGGAACTAGTTATTAGTTTATTCCTCACCTGCTTCCATCGAATTAGAGTTATCATTGGCATCATTTTCTTCAGTATCAGCGTCGTCTTCATCATCACCCATACTAGCCACCTGCACCAACTGAGTTAGATTCTCGCCTTTACCCAGCTTAATCAAGCGCACACCTTGCGTGTTTCGACCCACAACAGACACATCGGCAACCTTGGTTCTTACCAAAATACCACCGTTAGTGATTAGCATGATCTCATCTTCATCAATGACCTGTACCGCGCCGATAGATGCGCCGTTACGCTCCGATGTTTGAATAGCAATCACACCACCGCCACCACGGTTTTGCGCTTTAAATTCGCTAACCTCGGTACGTTTACCGTAACCATTTTCAGTTGCCATTAACAAGCGACCTTCACGAAGTACAATCAACGCATTCACTTTTTGATCTTTCTTCATTTTGATGCCACGCACACCGGCAGCGGTTCTACCCATTCCACGCACATCCGATTCTTTAAATTTTATCGCCTTACCCTGTGTGCTGAACAACATGACTTCGTCGTCTTTTTCGGTCAGAGCCACATCAACAAGTTGATTTCCTTCGTTGAGTTTAAGTGCGATTAGTCCTGAAGATCGTTGATTTGAAAAGGCTTTTAATTCGGTTTTCTTAACCGTGCCGTCTTCGGTTGCCATAAAAATAAACTTATCATCTTCGTATTCACGAATTGGCAGTATCGCTTGGATGCGCTCATCCTCTTCCAGAGGCAATAAATTCACAATCGGTCTACCACGTGATGTACGGCTCGCCATCGGTAATTGATACACCATTAGCCAGTAGACTTTTCCTTTGGATGAGAAACATAAAACCGTATCGTGGGTACTGGCGACAAATAATTTTTCGATGAAGTCTTCATCCTTCATTTTAGTTGCTGCTTTTCCACGCCCACCACGACGCTGTGCACGATAGGTATCAATCGGTTGAGCTTTGGCATATCCGGCATGAGAAAGTGTTACCACGACATCTTCTTCTGGGATCATATCAATGTCATTAAGGTCTTCACCAATCGTGTTGATGACGGTCAAACGCTCATCACCGTACTTTTCGAGCATTTCAAGTAGCTCTTCACGAATCACCCGCATGAGGCGACTTGGATCGCCTAGAATATCAAGAAAGTCTAGAATTTTACCCAGTAGTTCTTTGTATTCAGTCAGGATTTTATCTTTTTCAAGACCTGTCAAACGATGTAATTGCAAATCAAGAATTGCTTTAACTTGCACTTCCGATAACCAATAACCATCGTCTTTTAAACCAAAACGAGGATCAAGACTTTCGGGACGTGCCGCATCAGAATCACCACGTTCTAGCATTTCTTGTACGATATCTGCTTTCCATGCACGCGCAAGCAATCGTTCACGTGCTTCCGCAGGGTTTGCGGATGATCGAATGGTTTCGATAATCTCGTCAATACTGCCTAATGCAACGGCTAGACCTTCTAAGATATGGGCGCGTGCACGGGCTTTGCGTAATAAGAAAATGGTACGACGTGTAACAACTTCACGGCGATGACGAATAAAAGCTTCGATAATTTCTTTAAGGTTAAATAGCTTAGGTGCGCCATCAATCAGGGCAACCATATTCATACCAAAACTATTCTGCATTTGCGTTTGCTTGTACAAATTATTCAGAATAACTTCGATATTTTCGCCACGTTTTATCTCGACGACCATGCGCATACCGTCTTTATCAGACTCATCGCGCAGTTCCGAAATACCTTCTATTTTTTTGTTTTTAACTAGGTCGGCAATTTTTTCAATCAAACGTGCTTTGTTTACTTGATAGGGTAATTGCGTGACGACAATTTTCTCGCGCCCATTTTTATCGGTTTCAAAATCTGCAACTGCACGAATTTTTACAGAACCTTTGCCGGTGTGGTACGCCTGTTTAATTCCATGCGCACCATTGATAACACCCGCTGTGGGGAAATCAGGCCCTGGAATGTATTGCATTAAATCATCAATGCTTAACTCTGGGTTTTCGATTAACGCTAATGTACCGTTAATAACCTCGGTGATATTGTGTGGCGGAATATTAGTTGCCATGCCCACCGCGATTCCGGAAGAACCGTTTAAGAGCAGATTAGGTAAACGTGTTGGGAAGACCACCGGTTCAAATTCAGAATCATCATAGTTGCCCTGAAAATCAACCGTTTCTTTATCCAAATCCGCCATTAAATCATGCGCGATCTTCGCCATACGCACTTCGGTATAACGCATTGCGGCAGGTGAATCACCATCGACCGAACCAAAGTTACCCTGACCATCAATCAGCATATAGCGCATCGAGAAGGGTTGCGCCATACGCACCATGGTGTCGTAAACCGCCGTATCACCATGTGGATGATATTTACCGATGACATCACCGACGATACGGGCTGATTTTTTGTAGGGTTTGTTGAAGTCGTTGCGCAGTTCGCTCATTGCAAATAAAACGCGACGATGCACGGGTTTTAATCCGTCCCGAACATCCGGCAAAGCACGCCCGACGATTACGCTCATGGCGTATTCTAGATACGATTTACGCATCTCGTCTTCAAGATTAATCGGGATTATTTCTTTTGCGAATTCAGCCATGTTTTCGGGGTTCTTTTTACTAGAAAAATGTGTGGCTGGAGTATATCAGAATGGTAGAGTAAAGGTACTATTTAACCCCCATGCGCATTTTTAATTCAATGCTACGATCAATTCCACAACTCCCTTTAAATTGATTATTGAACTGATATTTCACATCGGTGACGGCACTATCATATCCGCCTGAATCAGGTACGGGATTATAAGCAAAACTCGTGCCGTTATTATTAGAATATTGCACACTTGCTAAGGTTAAACCGCTGGTATTATTGGCAGAGTTAACACTGGGAACATTACATTGCCCCGTAGTCGTCACACAGAGCTTCATTTTTGCAGGCACTTTATCTTTAACTTCTGTAGAACCATTATCTGCAACACCACCCGATGTGTTTTTGGCAGTAATTGTGTATTCCACGGTTGCACCTGGAATTGCTTTCGGATTATTTATACCGTTAACAGGGTCGTGGATGGTTTTAGTGGTTTTCTTTAAGTTTATAAGAGGGCTAAGTGGCTGTGCGGTTAATGAAATATCATCCACCTTGCCGTTACCTCGAATTAAAAAAGCAGTCACTGAGGTGATTGTGTTACTCGGCTCGTATTTTTGTAAGTCTGCCAACATATTTCTTTGGATAGAATGCCATTGGTTATTTTGTTTATCATTTCCCAAACCTAAATTGATATAAAAAGGGTAGTTAGAATTTGGTCCATTATCCGTATTGGCAGCGGTATACGTTAAATACCGTTGCAGAGTCGTATAAGTACTTCCATTTGGGTGAGTATAAGTTAGTGGATTAGCAACATAGATCCGCATAAATACAACAAAAGGTCCGCCATAACGGTGACACCAGTTGATATTAAACTCACTGGTATTATTCCAACTGCCAGGGCTAGTAGGATGCCAGTCACCCATGACATAACCATTTGCATTAGTGCCAACCTGCCCTACAAATTGAATCACGTGGCTTTGTTTTATCGCATCATAGACACTGTGTACGACGGCACCCGCTGGATCAATATCATAAATATACCAACCGTCTGCGGTTCTATTGGGTTTTTGGATATTATTTTGCACGCCATATTGTTCGGCATCTTCATATAGCGTAGCCTCTACTGCTACACTTAGCACTAATAGAAAAAGCAATGCGCATAATCGCCGCAAAATATTATTTCTAAAAAATAGAGACATTTACCCATTAATTCCGTATATAAATATAATTATTGAGATAATAAACAAAACCAGTTTAAAATCATATCTTTATTCTTGAAGACAGATCAATGATCATCAAGGTAACACCGTTATGAAACAAACAATCACAGGCTTTCACCTTGATGAAGAAAACGACTGGGTGGCAGAACTTAAATGCCATCATGGTCAGCATGTGCGCCATCAACCGCCTTTTATTAATCGTCCTTGGGTGG
>CAZMWD010000042.1:0-1982 GCA_964569685.1 uncultured Cocleimonas sp.
TATCGGCTGTTTTAGCAAGCTAAAAATAATTGGACTTGATCAGGATCTCCTTAAGTATTACTCAATATTTTATCTCTAAAATATGCGAGTACCACTGTTCTTGCTGTTTCACTTTCTGCTTCTGCTAGTTTTATTTGATGGTTGTTATTGATAAAGGCATTAATCTTATAGTGAGTGATGTATTTATTTCCCAAGCGCGAACGATACGATATTTTACTTTTGATTTCTTGGATAGCTGAAAAATTAGCGTGTTTTGTAGAAACAGAAAACCCAAAAAGTTTCTGTACACTTTTTAAGCTGTCTTTATTGAGTGTAATGGTTAATGAACTGCCCAAACTATGTAGTGCGGTAAGGGCGATAAGCCCACCGATAAGACAAAAAATAAGCGTGAACATAAAAGATGAGTCTTTTTCTGCCCATGCAAAAATGCCGACCGCAAAGAAAAGTGTGCCAAGTGCAATCAATAATAGCTTAGTAAAGGGCTTACGAAGCATGGGATAGTGAATAATGGTTTGTTGATTGAAGCCTGCTAAGTGGCTTTCTGTGTTTGCTTGAAAAGGAAGAAAATCATTTATATTTGCTTCTTTATCACGCTTTATTTTTATTTCGGTTGATGTTTCTGTTGCATCCAAAATAGCAGCGTATTTATTGTTGTTATGTACGCTCATTTGGCTCGAAGCAGAACTTGAAATAGAATAAACAGGTATTTCAAAACTACGGTTTAAACCCGTCTCTATGTTTTCAAGTGTGACCTGCCAAAGATATTGTTCGGACTGTTCTTTAGATGAGGGAGTAACTACACTTTCTGCCAAATTATCGGGTACTTCAAAACGAAAAATCAATTCACTTTCGACTCCCTCGATTAACACCTGTTTGAGCGTTGCGATGCCACTTTTTTGCCAAATTAGTTGGGTGTGTGTATTTTTATCTTTCCCAGAATCTCTAGTGGATTTCCTCATTAGAGTCAGCGTCACATGGTAGTCGTAGCGACTATTCAAACGCTTGCGAAAAGGTATTATCCCCCCAACATTACCGCCAATAACACCCGGGAACGGTATCATTTCTAAGGGTGTTTGACCGAACGTGTACCATTCTTTTAAGTCTTTAAATGCAATATAGAATAACCATAGGCCTGCCGCAGGAAATAACAGAATAACCAGTGCAACGGTTATTCCGCTATCGCGATAAGCATCTGCTAGCATAAAATAGACCATGCCATAACTAAATACATTCCAAAATAACGCAAAAAGAACCACAGGGTAAACCATGGAATTGTTACTTGATAATATACGGTTATTTGCCCAGTCAGGGTTGCTTAACCATGGCTCGGTAAGCGTCTCTGGTCTCTTGTTAATTTCTTTGTGCGGTTTATGTGTTTGGGTTACTTTCATCTCTCAATACAGGCTTAAATACTAAAATTAGACACATTCAAATATGGTCGCAATTCCTTGCCCATGCCCAATACACATGGTTGCTAAACCAAAAGTAGCATCTTTGTCTTTCATAATATTCAACAAGGTTGTGGAGATACGTGAACCAGAACAACCCAGCGGATGCCCAAGTGCAATTGCGCCACCGTTGAGATTCACCTTGTCATCCATCACATCCATGATGCCTAAATCTTTTAGTACAGGGAGTGATTGTGCTGCGAAGGCTTCGTTTAACTCAAACACATCAATATCAGTTATAGACAACCCCGCTTTCTTTAACGCTTTTTGTGATGCGGGAACAGGACCATAACCCATAATTGCTGGATCAACTCCCGCTAATCCCATTGATATAATTTTAGCTATCGGTGTTAAGCCAGCATCTTGTGCTGCTTGTGCTGACATAATCACCATTGCTGATGCGCCATCCGAAAGTGCCGATGATGTGCCTGCCGTGACTGTTCCACCTTTTGGGTTAAATACTGGGCGTAAACCCGCCAATGTTTCTACAGTGGTATCTGGGCGAATCACTTCATCTTTTTTACACATTTGTGG
>CAZMWD010000042.1:2082-9102 GCA_964569685.1 uncultured Cocleimonas sp.
CCCGATTGGATACCTTGGGTGGCAGTATGAATCGCTTGCATGGATGAACCACATAAACGATTGACGGTTTGTGCGGGTACTTCGTGGGGTAAACGAGTGAGCAATGCCATCACGCGCGCCACATTAAAGCCTTGTTCTAGCGTTTGATAAGTACAACCCCAAATCACGTCATCGACCTTTGCTGGGTCTAAGCCCTCGTTGCGATCAAACAGTGCTTCGACTAAATGCGCCGATAAATTTTCCGCACGGGTGACACGGTACATGCCATTTTTTGAGCGACCCATAGGTGTTCTAACGCAATCAATGACAACGGCATCTCTTGGATTTAAGTTATTGTTAATTGTTGACATGATCAAACCTCCCCGCCGAAAAATTTAATATCATTTGAAGCCATATCGGCGAGTAGCTTTGGTACTTTATAGCTTGCACCTAAATCAGCATATTTATTCGTCATTTCTACAAATTCCTTTGTACCTATCGAATCAATATAACGTAACGCACCGCCTTTAAACGGTGGAAAACCGATACCCCAAATCAAGCTCATATCGGCAGCTTCGGGCGAATCGACAATATTATCTTCTAAACAACGCACCACTTCTAAACAAAGTGCAAGCATCATGCGTTCTATTATTTCTTCATCGCTAAATTCATCAGGGTTTCTAATCGCACTTGATGCTTTTTTGACAAGTGCAATACTCTCTTCATCTACACTTTTTTTCGGTTTGCCTCGTCTGTCTGGTTCGTAACGATAATAACCACTGCCCGATTTTTGTCCGAGTCGCTTCTCGTTAAACAATGCCTCTGTTGCGGTATTAAATTCCAGTTTCATTCTATCTGGAAAACCTTTGGCGAGAATAGCAGATGCATGACAAGCAACATCTAAACCCACCACATCTAGTAGATAGGCGGGGCCCATTGGCCAGCCAAAACCTTCCATGACTTTATCAATATGTAGAAAATCGGCACCATCATTGAGTAATTTTTCAAACGCATTGAGATAGGGAAACAGTACGCGATTCACTAAAAAACCAGGGCAATCATTCACCACAATCGGTTTTTTACCAATCGCTAGGGCGTAAGCAACGGTGGTTGCAATCGCTTCGTCCGATGTTTTCTCACCACGAATGACCTCAACTAATGGCATAAGTGGCACAGGATTAAAAAAGTGCATGCCACAAACACGCTCTGGATTTTTAGTGGCAGTAGCCAATTCGGTAATTGAAATGGTTGAAGTATTGGATGCTAGAATCGTATCTTTACTAACAATATCTTCTAACTCCGCCAATACCGACTTTTTAATGTTGACGTTTTCAACTACGGCTTCCACTACAATATCCGTATTAGCCACATCGCCATAAGTCAGCGTGGTATTGATACGTGAGAGTGTATCCATCATCACTTCTTGGGTCATAATGCCGCGGTTTACACGCTTGGATAACAGTTTTTTGGCTTCTTTCATACCCAGTTCAAGTGCTTCATCATTTATGTCTTTCATAATGATTGGCGTGCCTTTTAAAGCACTTTGATAAGCGATACCGCCACCCATCACTCCCGCACCCAACACAGAAGCCCTTTTTACTTCGGATGCAATTTTAGTCATTTTTGATGCTTGGCGTTTTAAGGCTTGGTCGTTTAGGAATAATCCAACAAGGTTAGCTGCAACCTCGGTTTTAGCCGCTTTAACAAAACCTTTAACTTCAACCAGCATGGCTTCATCACGGTGCATATTGGCGTGCTTTTGCATTACGTTTAGCATAATTTTTGGTGCAGGGTAATGGGGCCCTGCTTTGCCTAAAATCATACCTCTTCCGGTTTCAAATGCCATTAGTTGTTCTATTGGATTTAGCTTTATTCCGTTGCGCTTTTCCTCTCGGCGCGCTTCGTATGGCATTTCGCCAGACATGCAACGCTCAAGTAGTTTCAATCCAGCATCGTATAATTTATCAGGTTCTACAACAGCATCTACTGCGCCTTCTTTAAGTGCATCATTCGGGCGTTGGGGTTTGCCTGTTGCAATCCATTTGAAGGCATTATCCAAACCAATTAATCGTGGCAAGCGGAAACTTCCACCCCAGCCGGGGAAAATACCTAAATTAATTTCGGGTAAACCGACACGCGATGTTGTGGTCATAATGCGGTAATCGGTACTGAGGGGTAGTTCGAAACCACCACCAAGAGCCACACCGTTTATGGCGGAAACAGTAGGAAAGGAGAAGTCTTCCATTGTTGCAAAGGTTTTATGCACATCCAGCAGACGCGCTTCAAACTCATCTTCGGGTAAGCCAAACCAGCCGATAAATTCGGTAATATCAGCGCCGACAATAAAATCTTTTTTGGCACTGGTGAGCAACAAACCTTTAATAGAAGCATCGCTATCCAAAGCGGTAATTGCCTCTTTAAATTCTGAGAGAGTTTTATGGTCAAGTTTGTTGATGGGTAGATCATTGCGATCAAAGTTTAGTTCTGCTCCACCGTTATCTAGCTTTTTAACGGATAGACACTGCCCTTCAAAAATCATAGCTACTCCTTAGTTATTAATATTATGTAAGTGTAGTTCACTTCTGAAAATAGTTATGAGGGGTTTATTTACATGAAGATCAATATGCCGATACGATGTATATCTATTTCATACCAAAAATATTAGCGACAATTATCAATAGAACATTTAATAATAATATAGCCACTAATGGAGAAAAATCCATTACCCCAACCATCGGTACAACCTTGCGTATGGGGTTTACAATAGGGTTGGTTATACTTTTTAATAGGGGTACAAAGGGATTGCCTTCTGGCGTACCGACCCAAGTAATTACGGCATGAACAATAAGCGCAAATAAGTAAATATAGATGATTGCTTTTATAAAATCGCCCAAAGAAAAGAACAACAGTTGTGGCACATTATTGATGGCGTAGTACCCAATCAAACTTAATAAAACCACTTTTAGTACCGTTAAGCCGAACGCTAGCAACACCGCTGCCGTATCTACTTTTCCAACAGCAGGTATAAAACGCCGTAACGGAACTAATACAGGGTTCGTGATTTTAACGATAAATTGCGATAAAGGGTTATGAAAATCAGCCCGCGCAAAGCCTAGTAACAATCGGACTATAATAGCGCCGATATACATTGAAAAAATAACACTAATTAAAAACCCTGCTATTTGAGAGCCGACAGATAATGTATTCACGTGTTTTGAAACTCCAGATTATAGGGGGCTACAATGATGTGCAGTTTAAGAACGACTCAATTCTTGAGAACGTTGTTCTGCCGCATTCAAAGCATCTTCAAACAGTTCTACCAAACCACCCGAAACCAACGTATTAATCGCCGCCTCCGTCGTACCACCTTTGGAGGTTACTTTTTGGCGCAAGGTCGCTGCATCATCCTTACTTTCAAGTGCTAGTTTAGCCGCTCCGAAGGCAGTTTGCAGTACCAATAGTCTGGCATCTTCTGCATCCAGTCCCATTTTTTCGGCGGCTTGTTGCATTGCTTCCATCACCAAAAAGAAATAAGCCGGACCACTGCCAGATACCGCCGTGACTGCATCTAATTTTCGTTCTTCTTTAAACCAAAGCGTTGTACCAACGGCACGCAAAATACTTTCCGCAGTACTACGTTGTTCTTCGGACACTTGATTGTTTGCATACAAGCCTGTCATACCCGATTGTACTAATGCAGGCGTATTTGGCATACAGCGAACAATCGCTCGTCGTTTAGCATCCGTACCACCGAGCCATTGATTTAAATTATTTTCGGTAACACCAGCAGCAATGGAAATAATAAGAAGCGCTGATGATAGATCCGTTAACGAGCGACATACCTCTTCCATGATTTGAGGTTTAACGGCAAGTACAATAATATCTGCGCCCTTAATAGCTTGAACGTTATCTGCAAAGGCACTAATCAACTGCCAGTCTTTTTGAAACTCACTTAACTGACGTTCATTTGGGTCGGAAATTCTAATATCCAACATTGATTCATCTTGAATCAGTCCCGAGATTAGGCTACGTGACATATTGCCCGCGCCGATAAAAGTAATTATTTTATTGTTTAATGTAGTCATGTTTTTATTATAGGTTAAATTGATACCTTTACACGAGAGATAATGATTGTAAATTTGCGTAGCCTGATACAATTCTGGAAGTTACTAATAATCACGTGTGCCAAATATTGCTGTGCCAATGCGTACAATGGTCGCATCTTCGGCAATGGCGGCTTCCATATCATTACTCATTCCCATCGAAAGTGTATCTAGCCCAAAGCCTTGCTTGTTTAAATTTTCATAGGCTTGTTTTACTTTTGCAAAGGATTGCCGTTGTTTATAAAAATCAGTTTCAGGCATTGGTATTACCATTAAACCACGTAATTTAAGGTTTGTTAGCTTATTAATTTCGGTGGCAAATTCAGGTAAATCACCCATGCTAATCCCTGATTTACTTTCTTCTTCATCACTGTTTATTTGTATACAAACATTCAAAGGTGGAAGCGTATCCGGTCGCTGCTCATTAAGGCGTTTGGCAATTTTTAAACGCTCTATGGTGTGAACCCAACTGGCTGTTTGTGCAATAGGTTTGGTCTTATTTGATTGCAGTGGACCAATAAAATGCCATTCAATAGATAAGTCTGATAAGTCATTGGCTTTCTCTAGCATTTCTTGCGCGTAGTTTTCACCAAAAGCGAGTTGACCTGCCTGAAATGCTTCACGTATTAAATCAACCGAATGACGCTTACTCACCGCAAGCAACTGAATACGAGATGAATCACATCCATACTTATCAGCAAATTGATTTATATTTGCACCGACTGTCTGGAGCTTGTCACGTATTTGGCTCATCTATGATAAAGTTCTGCTTGAATAGTAAAGTTCGATTATGAACACAATAACAATAAATAAAAACTCGAATCATTAATAATAAAACTAAATAGAAACTAAGTTGCTATGGATATTACTCAATTACTTGCCTTTTCGGTAAAAAATAACGCCTCGGATTTACATATATCTGCCGGACAACCACCTATTATACGTGTGGACGGAGATATGCGCCGAGTAAATTTGCCTTCTTTAGAACATAAAGAAGTTCACAGCATGGTGTATGACATCATGAATGATAAGCAGCGCAAATCTTACGAAGAACATTGGGAAACTGATTTTTCTTTCGAGATTCCAGGTGTTGCTCGTTTTCGTGTTAATGCATTTAACCAAAACCGGGGTGCTGCTGCTGTATTTCGTACCATCCCAAGCAAGATTTTATCGCTAGAGGATTTAGACTGCCCAGCTATATTTAAAAAGATTGCTGATCAACCGCGTGGTTTAGTTTTGGTTACTGGCCCTACCGGTTCTGGTAAATCAACCACGCTAGCGGCGATGGTTGATTACAAGAATGAAACGCAGCATGAGCATATTTTAACGATTGAAGATCCGATAGAATTTGTTCACGAGAGCAAAAAGAGTTTAATCAATCAACGAGAAGTACATCGTGATACACAAAGTTTTGATAGTGCACTTCGCTCTGCTTTACGTGAAGATCCGGATACGATTCTTGTCGGCGAAATGCGAGACCTTGAAACCATTCGTCTTGCATTAACCGCAGCAGAAACCGGTCATTTAGTGTTTGGAACATTGCATACAACCAGTGCGCCTAAAACGATTGATCGTATTGTTGATGTATTTCCAGCGGCAGAAAAAGACATGGTGCGATCAATGATTGCATCTTCATTGCAATCCATTATTTCACAAACGCTACTTAAACGTACCGGTGGTGGGCGTGTTGCTGCACATGAGATTTTGATCGGTACAGGCGCAGTGCGAAATATGATCAAAGAAAATAAAATTCCACAAATGCACTCTGCTCTACAAACAGGTGCAGAAGATGGCATGCAGACATTGGATCAAAGTTTACAACGCTTAGTAACATTAGGTCATATAACACGAGAAGTTGCGGCTAAAAAAGCAAAAGATCCTAATTTGTTTTCGGCGCACCAGAAGATTTAAAAACACAGTTTATAAATTATTAGCAATTTAAAAAAAGAAGAATAAAAATGGATAAAGAAAGTGCAATCACGTACGTACACAAGTTACTTCATACCATGTTGGATAAAGAGGCGTCGGATCTTTTTATAACAGCAGGTGCGGCTCCTTCCATAAAGGCAAACGGTCTTGTTGTTCCACTATCAGATCAAAAACTAGCGGCGGATCACGCCAATATGCTAGTACGTTCGATCATGAATGATCGCCAGCTAAAAGAATTTGAAGAACACATGGAGTGTAACTTTTCAATTAGCTTACCGGGTAAGGCACGTTTTCGTGTCAATGTTTTTACCCAGCGTGGCGCAACCGGTATGGTGTTACGACACATTCCACAATATATTCCAAGTTTTAAAGAGTTAGGGCTACCGCCAGTACTTAAAGATATTGCAATGACCAATCGTGGTCTTGTGATTATGGTGGGTGCAACCGGTTCGGGTAAATCAACAACGCTTGCTTCGATGGTTGATCTGCGTAACAAAAACAGTCAGGGACATATTGTAACGATAGAAGACCCGATTGAATTTACCCATGATCATCATAAATGTATTGTTACGCAACGCGAAGTGGGTGTTGATACGGCAGATTATGGTATTGCACTTAAAAATACATTACGACAAGCACCCGACGTTATTCTTCTTGGTGAGGTACGCGATAAAGAAACCATGGAATATGCGATTGCTTATGCAGAAACAGGTCATCTTTGTTTAACCACATTGCATGCAAACAGTACTAACCAAGCATTAGATCGTATTATCAACTTCTTCCCAGAAGAGCGTAGAAGCCAGTTATTGATGGATCTTTCATTAAACTTAAAAGCAGTTGTATCACAACGTTTAGTTAGAACAATTGATGATGAAGGTCGTTTACCTGCGGTAGAAATTCTACTGAATACACCCATGATGGCAGATCTTATCTTTAAAGGTGATGTGCCTGGTATTAAAGAATTAATTTCTAAATCGAACAATTTGGGCATGTGTACATTCGACCAAGC
>CAZMWD010000042.1:9202-11416 GCA_964569685.1 uncultured Cocleimonas sp.
AATAGCGAATATAAAATGAAAATTACCCCTTACCTAGAAGCCATGGTTAAAAGAGAGGCATCTGATCTCTACTTAACGACGGGCGCGAATGCCTCTTTAAAAATAATGGGGCAACTGCAACATTTAACTCAAAGTAAGTTAAAGCCCGGTGTGATTGCAACCTTTGTAAAAGAAATACTCAGCGAAAAAGAGTGGGATACGTTTCACGAAACCAAGGAAATGAACAAAGGTCTTTCGGTAAGAGATTTAGGTCGTTTTCGCGTTAATATTTATTTTCAACGCAGTGAAATGTCGATGGTTATTCGCTATGTTAAATCTGAAATTTCTACACCAGAAGCATTAGGTTTACCCGATATTTTAAAAGAACAGGTTATGAAAAAAGATGGCTTGTTCTTATTTGTTGGGTCTACCGGCGCAGGTAAATCGACCTCGATGGCATCGTTAATTCAATACAGAAATCAACGTGAATCGGGGCATATTCTTACCATTGAGGATCCAATAGAATACACTTTCCGCCATGATAAATCGATTATTGGTCAACGTGAAGTTGGCTTTGACACTTTATCGTATGCCAATGCCATGCGCGAAGCGATGCGTGAAGCACCCGATGTTATTATGGTCGGCGAGATTAGAAGTACCGAAACCGTTGATGCAGCAATGGGCTTTGCTGATACAGGTCATCTTGTTATCAGTACTTTACACGCGACCAATACCATTCAAGCCTTAGAGCGACTGATTCATTTATTACCCGCTGATCAAAAAAACCGAGTGTTAATGGACTTATCGTTAAATTTACGCGCAGTAGTCGCCCAACGATTAATTCCTGATGTAAACGGTCGTTATGCGTTAGCAACTGAAGTGTTAATCAATACACCGTTTTGTGCCGAAGTGATTCGTAAAGGCAATATGCAACAAATCAAAGAAATCATTGATAAAGGCGCGGTAGATGGCATGCACAGTTTTGATCAATCACTGGTTGAATTATATAAAAGCGGAAAAATCACCAAAGAAAACGCATTGGAGCACGCAACGTCTCGCAATAACTTAGACTGGATGTTAAGTTTTGATAGTAATAAAGGTGAAACAAGTGATCCTACCGAAACCACTGCACAACCAGCATCTCAAATGAATGGTGGTTCTACAAAGTTGCCAGAGTTGCTTTAAGAGGCTGTCCGAGAACTAAAAATTGACTGCAAATTCCATAAATATCATTAACCTGAGTTTATTGAATTCGTTAAATAGAACGATGGTGATAAGCAGTTTTTGAATTTGCTAGGCACATTAGTAGCTTGCATGACTTCTGTGATTCAACTGCGTTTTTTAGGTTAAACACGTATCCACGTATGAAAGACAAGTAGCTAAAATTTCCCCATAAGTTGTAGAAAGTTATATTACGCATTATAGTAGTATTAAATACATTACTTATTAGGAGAAAAACCTTGAATATCACCGACCTATTGTTCGACAAACAAAATTCCTCTGCTATTACCCAATTTGCTAATAAATTTGGTGTTTCCGAAGCACAGGCACGTGATGCTATTGCATCGCTTGCGCCTTCTCTTTCTCGTGGCTTGGGGCATCATGCTCAAAATAAGATTGGACGTGGTGGTATTTTAGACGCGTTAAAAAGTGGCAATCATTCCCGTTATTTAGATAACCCCGACCTACTTGGAAGCAATAAAAATAAGGATGATGGAAATTCCATACTAGGACATATTTTTGGTAATAAGGAAGTGAGCCGTCATGTTGCAAATAAAGCGGCAAAAAAAACAGGGCTTGGTGGCGCATTGTTGAAAAAAATGTTACCCGTCATTGCTACTATGGTAATGGGATCGTTAGGTAAAAAGATGTTAGGTGGTGGTAATAGCGCACCATCTCAACAACAATCTGGTGGTGGCTTGGGCGGTTTACTGACTCAAGTGTTAGATAGAGACAACGATGGCTCGATGATTGATGACGTGCTTGGAATGGCGTTTAAAATGGCGTTTAAATAAACAACATCTCCAACCACTCAATGAAAATAACACTCAACCACTATGGACTGAAAGTCCATAGGTTGTTTTACGAACGACTCAAAGTCGTTACTTTTATAGTGGTGATCGTCTTCCCCAGTGGAACTATTTTATGCAACTTGATTAATGAAGCCTGAGAGGTTTTATAGCTTAAAAGGGGCTTATTTTTTCTTCATGAACTTCATGTGCTTCATGGTAAAAA
>CAZMWD010000043.1:0-2586 GCA_964569685.1 uncultured Cocleimonas sp.
AAAAGCTCTGTTTTATAGCTTAAAAGGGGCTTATTTTTTCTTCATGAACTTCATGGTAAAAAATATTTTTTATTTAATAGATTAAGTGTGTATCAGCTAAAGCCTTGCACTGAAAGTGCATAGTTTTGAACTAGCGTATTGGAACAATAAAAACATAACAGTTATTAGCCTTGCGTACATTACAAATTGTACACAAGGCTAATTTACATTTATAGCATCAAACAAAAGAGCCTTGATGCTCAACTTTAAATGTTCTCAAAATAGACGTAAATGCCTTAATGTTTGTCGCTATCGCCACCACATCAAAGATATTTCGATCGGTGAATCCTGCATCGCGCGCTTTTTGCATATCATCTTGAGTCACTCCTTCCGGGTTATCAATCGCAGCGAGTGCTATCTTCAATAATATTTTTTCATTTTCGTTCAACGGCGCATTGTCCGCATTTTCTCTAGCCATTTGTAATTCTTCTGCTGTTTTTCCCTGATTCATTAATATGCCAGAATTAAAATCAATACAGAATGTACAACCCGCACCCGATGAAACCAAATAACGGATCATCGCCAAAAGCTCCTGACTTAATGTCGGATGCCCCATAAAATAGCCAATATTTCCCATAAATGATTCAAGCAATGGCGGGCTAATGCCATATAAACGCAAACCATCAGGAACAAAGCCCATGTGTTCTTCTGCGCCTTTTAAAATAGCCTCTACTTTTTCTTTATCTGCTACGGGTACATCTGGGGTAATTAATACGGTGTTTATCATCATCTTTCTCCGTTGGTTGTTGTTAAAATAACCCAATAATAAACAGACCAGTCAATTTATTATTGGGTTTAAAAAAATAGCGTTGTATCGCTATTTAAAAATTTGAATCATGCTTTTAAAAAATGCTTAATAAACTGGATACTCGTATCAAATGCTTGTGGTTTTTGATTGGCTTTATCTAATAAAATAGCCCCTTCCACTTGCCCTAAAATAACAGAGCTTATTTCGGAAGGATTAATCATTTTCGAGATTTCTCCCGCATCTTGCGCCTGTAATAATAAGGATTCAATTAACTCAGCATATTGTTTAAAAATACTGCTCACTTTGTCTCTTACTGCTTGACTAGCAGTACTCAGTTCCAAAGTGAAATTCCCAAAATAACAGCCCTTGATATGCCCATTACTGTATTGATCTTTTTGTTTATTAGCCATAAATTCTAATAACGAAAATAATGTATTGAGAGGTGACTGTTTTTGGTTATTCCCTGCTTTTTTAGAAAAGACTATATTCTGCATATCGTTTGATACCAAATTATATTCCCAATCAAGCGTAGCCATTGCCAAGGCTTCTTTACTTTTAAAGTGATAGTAAAAATTACCTTTAGTAACACCCGCTTCTTTAATCACTTTATCAAGCCCGGTGGCATTATAACCCTGTAAATAAAAAAGCTCAGTAGCAGCAATAATGATACGTTCTCGCGTTGCTCGTGCTTTTTCAGATAATACTTTTTCGGTTACAATCATAAAACAGACCAGTCAGTTTGTTTTTAAATTATTGTTATTTAAAGATGATTTGTCAAGCTCCGCTTGTTAGTTCGGCTACTTAAAGCACTTCTGATCAAGACAATCACCTTGAATATCTACCTCATCAAGCTAAAGCCTATAAATACTAATATAAAACCGTTTGGTTTATTTTAGCTTTTAAAAGCATAGCACTGATACTCGCCCCAACCCGATCAGAAAGCCGTTGTAAAAAGTCTTTCTTAGGAGTGAAGTTAACCAAGGTTTCTGCCTTAATAATATCTCTAGCAACAGAAGATGCGCTACCAAAATCATCAATTAAACCCAGTGCTTTTGCATCTTTTCCTGTCCAAAACAAACCGCTAAATATATCAGGGTTATCTTTTAATCTATCCCCTCTGCCTGCTTTTACTGCACTAATAAAGTGTTGATGCGTGGTGGCTAACATTTTTTTAAGAAAGACTTCTTCTTCCAGCTTACGAGGCTGAAAGGGATCAAGAATCGCTTTGTGTTCACCCGCTGTAATCTGGCGACTTTCCACACCTATTTTTTTCATCAAATCGACAACACCAAATGAATCCATGCGTACCCCAATAGAACCCACTAAACTGGATTTATTCGCAAATATTTTATCTGCCGCTGAAATAATAAAATAGCCACCCGACGCACATATATCAGCTGCAACCGCGTACACAGGCTTATCTTTATGAAGTTTACGCAAACGCATAATTTCATCATAAATATAACTGGATTGAACGGGGCTACCCCCAGGGGAATTACAACGTAGAACGATACCTTTTACTTTCTCATCTTTAAACGCATCCTGAATCGCAGGTATTACATTATCTGCGCCTGCATCCGCACCCGCCATGATAATGCCTTTAATATCAATCACAGCCGTATATTCTTGAGCGGTCGTAATACGTGTGTTTTTCATCGCAGAACCACCGATCACCAGCATGATTAATAACACCAACAGCAATAAGCCCGCAAATTTGAAAAAGATATTCCAACGTCGCCAACTGCGTTGCTCGTTAATGCCTGCCATTGCAACTTGCTTTAAGGCTTCAATTGCTTGTT
>CAZMWD010000043.1:2686-11415 GCA_964569685.1 uncultured Cocleimonas sp.
AAATGTACGACATCGCCTTCTTGCAAGATATAGTCTTTACCTTCTAAACGCCATTTACCCGCATCTTTTGCGCCCTGCTCGCCTTTATTTTCAATATAATCATCATAGGCGATTACTTCTGCACGAATAAAGCCTTTTTCAAAATCAGTATGGATTTTACCTGCTCCATTCGGGGCGGTTGCACCTTCTGAGACAGTCCATGCTCGTACTTCTTGAACGCCTGCGGTAAAGAACGTTTGCAAATGCAGTAATTGATAACCCGCATTGATGACACGGTTTAAACCCGGTTCACTTAAACCTAAATCTTCTAAAAACTCAGTTTGTTCTTCATCATCTAATTGCGCAAGCTCTTCTTCCATCTGCGCGCATACGGCTACGACTTCGGCATTATGTGCCTTCGCAATGTCTGTTACTTGATCAAGATAAGGGTTATTCTCAAAACCATCTTCTGCGACGTTAGCGACAAACAAAATGGGTTTCAGTGTAATTAAATCCACTTCATGCAGTAACGGCATTTCATCTTTACTAATATCGACCGAACGTGCGGAATGCCCTTCCGCTAGCTGTGCTTGAATTTTTTCAAATAATGCTAACTGCGCAATCGCTGTTTTATCGCCTGATTTTGCCGTTTTTCCTACTCGTTTAATCGCTTTTTCGATGCCATCAAGATCAGCTAATGCTAGTTCTGTATTGATTGTTTCAATATCAGAAACCGGGTCAATCTTACCTTCAACATGCACCACATCAGGGTCATCAAAACATCGAACTACCTGAGCAATAGCATCGGTTTCACGAATATGGGAAAGAAACTTATTACCTAAACCTTCACCGGATGCTGCACCTGCCACTAAGCCTGCAATATCCACAAATTCCATCGTAGCAGGTAAGATTTTTTCTGGATTTACAATAGCTGCCAATGCATCCATTCGTGGATCAGGCACAGGCACAATGCCTACATTCGGTTCAATCGTACAAAACGGGTAATTCGCCGCTTCAATTCCTGCTTTAGTTAATGCATTAAACAGTGTCGATTTTCCCACATTGGGCAGACCAACGATGCCACATTTAAAACCCATAATTTATTCCTTACTTTTTTATCTAAGAAATGTGCATGTAATAACTTCGACATTCTAATGTAAATGTGTCGAACTTATTTCATGCACGTTCCTAACTATCTTTTGAATGAAGTTGATTCATTGCTTTTTGCGTATCACCAGACACGATTAAATCCATCACATCAATGGCACGGTCGATACTATTCATTACATCAATTTCATCATTTTTACTGATATTGGCTAACACATAATCAACGACTTTATTACGATCACCTGGATGCCCAATACCCAAACGTAAACGCCAGTATTCTTTACCTATTTGTGCATGTAAATCGCGTAAACCATTATGCCCGCCATGTCCTCCGCCAGACTTTAAACGCACAGTACCTGGCGATAAATCAAGCTCATCATGAACCACCAGCACCGCTTCAACCGGTATCTTATAAAACGAGGATAATTGATGACCAGAGCGACCGCTCAAATTCATAAATGTGGTGGGTTTTAATAACCATACAGGCTGATTATTAAGTGTAATCTTACACACTTCACCCGAGAATTTAGACTCCGTTTTAAATGAAGCACTTTCTCTGTTTGCTAATGCGTCAACAAACCAAAACCCGGCATTGTGCCGGGTTTTAGAATATTTACTGCCTGGATTGCCCAAGCCTATGATCAATTTTATTGACACACGTACACTTTCTGATTATTCAGAATCACCTTCTGCTTTATCATCTGAATCGCCATCATCTGCATCATCGCCTTCTGGTGCTTCTGGCGCACTGTTTTCAATAACCTCTGCCTTCGGTGCAACAATAGATACAACCGGCTGATCATGATCTTCACCTAAAGACAATTGCGTAGAAACAACACCTTCTGGTAATTTAATATCCGATAGATGCAATGCATCACCTATTTTAAGTTCTGCCACATCAAGCTCGATGTATTCAGGTAAGAACTTAGGTAAACAACTGATTTCAATATCAGCAGAATTACGCATTAAAATACCACCTTCCATTTTAACGCCAATTGCGGTTTCTTCATTAAGAATATGTAATGGCAATACAACCGTCATTTCCACATCATCTCTTACGCGCTGTAAATCGACATGTAAAACAAACGGTTTTGCTGGATGACGTTGTAAATCACGTAAAAATACCTTTTGTGGCTTACCGTCTAATGTTAATTCAATAATTGCTGCATAAAATGACTCTTCTTGCAGATTACGCATTAACTGGTTTTCTTTTAAGGTCAAAGACCAAGCAGGTCTGCCCGCTCCGTATAATACTGCAGGTATTTTATTGACGCGACGTAGGCGGCGGCTCGCTCCTTTCCCTAAGTCTTCACGCATTTCTGCAGCTAATTCATATTTAGCCATGATGTTCTACTCCAAATTAAAAAGGGTTTCCCCATTACTAAGAAAGATTTTAAACACTTCTTCCTTAAACAAAAAAATGCAAAACCCGCGACCAGGCTTTGCAATTAAGATGCCAGATAACTGGCAAAATTCTATATAAAATCTAATGTTCGTCAGCAAACAAATCGCTAACCGACTCCTCTCGATTAATACGACCAATTGAATCTGCCAGAATGTCTGCGACAGAAAGCTGACGGATTTTAGCACACTTTTCTGCGCTTTCACTTAATGGAATTGAATTTGTTACAACGACCTCATCCAATTCTGAACTAATAATATTATCGATTGCAGGACCTGAAAATACAGGATGAGAAGCATATGCAATCACTTGTTTTGCGCCATGCTCTTTCAATGCGACAGCTGCATGACATAGCGTACCAGCAGTATCGACTAAGTCATCAATGAGTACACAGGTTTTGCCTTTAACATCGCCGATAATATGCATAACAGCTGACACATTCGGTTCTGGACGGCGTTTATCAATAATGGCCAAACCTACATCATCACCCAAGCTTTGCGTCATTGCACGCGCACGTACGACACCACCCACATCAGGAGAAACAACAATTAAATCATCATAATTTTTTTCTTTAATATCACGTAACAACACTGCGGATGCGTAAATATTATCAACAGGCAAATCAAAGAAACCCTGAATCTGATCAGAATGCAAATCTATGGTTAAAACACGATCAACACGGCTGGTTGACAACATATCTGCCACTAATTTCGCAGAAATTGGAACACGACGTGAACGCACGCGACGATCTTGTCTTGCATAACCATAATAAGGAATCACAGCCGTAATACGACCCGCAGATGCACGGTACAAGGCATCTACCATAATCAATAATTCCATTAAATTATCATTACAGGGCGCGCTGGTCGGCTGAATCACAAACACATCACGACCGCGCACATTTTCGAGTATCTCGACATGTGATTCACCATCACTGAATTGAGTTACGGTAGATTTGCCGAGCGGAATTCCGAGAAGCTCCACGACTTCACGAGCAAGTTCAGGGTTTGCATTACCCGAAAATACCATCATCGTGTCTATTTCTGACATGATCTTCTCTTTTGCTATTGCTAGCATTTAGCTAAAAAAACAAAAATTGCAGGGTTGTTAATATATTAAAAAACAACCATGTAACTATAAAATATGGCTGGGACGGTAGGGTTCGAACCTACGCATGCTGAGATCAAAACCCAGAGCCTTACCACTTGGCGACGTCCCATTATTTGTAAAAAACTATCTACAAAAGCGCTTTCAACAGCATTGATTTATTAACGCTCTTTGCAACAAACCCTTGCCAATCATTTGACAAACTATTCATCGCTTCCTGTACTTGTTTTGCCTCTGCTTCCGAATCAAACGAAGCAAACAAACAACTACCACTACCGGTTAACCGTGCAGGAGAAAAACCTGATAACCAATCCAATGCTTGCGCTACTTCTGGATGCTTTTTTCTCACCACTGCTTCAAAAACATTTAACGTATTTTTAAAGTAATTTCCAACCGTTTGCTCTTGCAGAAAGCGCGCTATTTTGATGGGTTCGCAGTCGCGTGTCAATCCCTCATCTAAAAATATTTCAGCCGTTGATACAGAAATATTAGGATGAATCACTAAAAACCATTTTTCAGCCAATTCAAGTGAGGTTAATTGCTCACCTACCCCTTCTGCCCATGCACTATATCCTTTCACAAAAACAGGAACATCTGCACCTAATTGCAAACCTAAATTGGCTAATTCATCGGTCGATAGTCCGCATTCCCAAAGCTGATTTAACCCCTGTAAAACCGTTGCAGCATCCGAACTCCCACCGCCTATACCACCCCCCATGGGTAATACTTTGTTTATGGAAATGTCTGCCCCCACAACGTTTTTTGAATATTTATCCCTCATAGTTTGTTTGAGTAATACAGCAGCTCGCACACAAAGATCGCTGGATTCAGGGACAGACTCTAAGCCTTTAATCCGTTTTATTTTTCCATCGGAACGCAGTGTCAGCGTAATTTCATCGCCATAATCGAGCAATTGAAAAATGGTTTGTAATAAATGATAACCATCATCTCGTCTACCCGTAATGTGTAAAAAAAGGTTTAGTTTGGCAGGCGCTGGAAGGGTTAATGAGGGCACTTTGGAGAGGCTCTTTTATATCCCCTGCCATTGTTTAGCGACTAACTTTACATTCACATTATCTTTAGCACGTTTTAAAATTATTTTTATCGGTAATGCTGTCGTACTATTACCTTGGTAAGCTCCGTATTGAATTAACCAGCCTGCTTGCTTAATTAAACGCGGTCTACCCCTATTGTCCAGGACTAATTTATCCACTTTATATTGTGGCGAGGTAATCCCTTTAATCCAATACTGCATACCATCCAGAGGCATTTTAAGCCCCGATTGTGACTGTAATAACTGTTCAGCATTGCGCGAGCGATAGGTTTTACCATTATTTGCCAACAATGTCGCACCCTGACGGTTTTGTAATAGCTTTGCCACCACTGCCCCCGTTAATGGGTTGTTGATTTGCATAGTGTATTGCCCAGACGCTTGTTGCGCCCAATTCAAACCAAACTGCCAGTATTCTTCTTGATAACTTAAACCAATTTTACTTTTAAGACTCCATTGGTTTTTTCTTGATAAAATCGCTTTACGTTGTTGCCAAGTAGTATTTTGAGTTTTATTTGTTGAAGTCGATGAAGCAGTAGGCGGTTGAATAACCCTTGTACAACCACCCAGAAAAAAAAGACCCACTAAAAAAGCGAATAAAACAGATGATTTAAATGGGTACATGATTTTTCCACAATTAATTTAAGTGTGGAGATTGTACTTAAAAAAAAAGCTCAATTAAAGCTTGTTTAAACTTTTATCATTAGGAAAAAGACGGCGAATTTGCATTAACAAATTATTAGCTTGATGCTGCTGCCCTTGTTTTTGCAATACCTCAATCAAATGCGATGCGACTTCTGGGCTTTTCAAATGCTTTAATTTCGCTACATAATCAGCCTTATTATTCTTATCAATTTTTAAGACGTATAAAAAATCTTTTTCCGCTAATTTTAGCTTACCTTGTTTCTTATAAACTAAACCGCGACTGTATCGAATCTCCGTATTTTTAGGATCAAATACCACCGCTCTTTGATAAAATTCTAATGCAGTATCAAACGTATCCGTGGCAAACAATAAATCAGCCTCTAATTTATACAATGACGCTTTACGTTTTTTAGATAGTTTGTTAACCAGTGTTGGGGTTTCTGCAATTCTACTCTGCTGATCAACGCGTTGTTTATGCAACCAAAGACGAGCAGCTGAAAGCCCTTGTTGTTGTTTTAATAGCACCGATATTTTCTGCTGGGCATTACCCATCATTCTACCATCAACAACCTGCAAGTAAGATAATAGGGCTTTTTGATTTTCGCCCCGTGCTTCGAACACCTCACCTAAAAAATGACGCGCATCACTTCTATAGTCTTTAAACGCTAATAGTTTAGTTGCAAAATGTTCCGCTTCATCCCACTGTTTTTGATCAAGATCCAGCGCCACTAACGACTTCAGTAAATCTTTATTATCAGGGTGTTTTTTAACTAACTTTTTTAGCTCAAGCCTTGCTTCATTTTTTTGATCAGCAAGAATCAGGAAGCGAACGTATTCGAAACGCGTGACATCACTGGTTTCTTTTTTATTAATGATCGGTCTTAGTATCGAAACAGATTGCTTGGTATGCCCTAATTGATGTGAGGCTTTAGCTTTTAACAACAAGCTTTCAGCACTTTTTTGATCTTTAAGTGCAGTGAGTACCGTTTTATATTTTTTAGCTTTGATGGCCAATTTAGCCAATGTCATTTGTTGAAAAGTATAAATAGGATTTTTCTTATTATGTTGTGGATCACGATGATGCTTCAAATAAGCTTGATACGCTTTCATTGCCCGTAAGGAATGAGATTCCAAACTTAACATTTGGTGCAAAAACTGGTGCGAGGTGATTATTTTTTCTGCATCTTTAGCCACACTCTGCTGAATGTCATTCAATGCTTTTGCAGATTCTGAAAACTGATCGGAACGCAATAACAATAACGCCAAAAACTGCCGTGCTTGCAGAGAATTTGCATCAACTTCAACCCAGCGTTTTGCCATCGCCAAGGCTTTTTTTGTTTGCCCTGCTCTCGCGCTTAGCATAGTGGCGGTTTCAAGCAAGGATTGATTTGTACTTCGCTTTGCAGCCTCTAAATAATGTTCAACCGCCAGTAAACTTTGATCCTGTTGCTGGTACATTTCAGCAACTAACGCATGATAAAACTCACCACTTTGCTGTTCTGTAACAATATTATTGGCTATTTTTACCGGCGCTTTTTCATATCGTTCTTTTTCAGAGTTAGAATTATCAGATGAATGTGTTGATAAATTACACCCAGACGTAAACAATGAAAACACCGTTACGCATAAAATAAGCGTGTATTTATTTAGAAAAATCCTATTTCCAGACAACATACTTCATCCAATAATTTACCCCTGTCAGTAAACGGAATTACAGTAAAACCGCTATTTTGACTTTTCACTATGTACTCAAGCTCAGTCAAATCAAATATTCAACCGTACCAGACCGCCAAAACGACCGCTAATCGGTAGACATACCTTATCACTACTTATACAGGTGCACCTCAAGTCTTTGATTTGCAAACTATATTTATAGTTTTAAAGCAAAACAACCCTTCACTAAAACAAAAAACACTCAATAGATCAATAGCTTGCCATTCCATTCGCATAAGCACTTACAAGATTTAAGTCACATTTAATCCAGTTTTAGGTTGTATTTTGGCGTAAGCTATCAGAGAATCTTACCCCCTAAATTGCACTTTAGTTTATGCCAGCATCGTTCTATCACTTTAGCTTTTTACCTTCATGTCAATATTAGTTGTTGGTTTGAATCATAAATCTGCACCTGTCTCTATCCGAGAAAAGGTGGCGTTTTCGCACGAGCAACTCACGCAGGCACTCGAACAACACAACAAAGATCGCGACACTAAAAAAGATGAGAAAATAATCTTATCTACTTGTAATAGAACAGAAATTTACACATCCAGTCATACAAGCGCTGATGATATTTGTCACTGGCTAGCAGAACAACACGATCTTTCTATTGATGAGTTACGGGGTTATTTATATACCCACAGCGGTGAAAAAGCAATCCAGCATGTATTACGTGTCGCCAGCGGTTTAGATTCTATGGTGCTGGGTGAACCACAAATTTTAGGGCAATTAAAGTCAGCATTAAAAACCTCCACCGAATGTAATAGCGCAGGAACCACCCTTAAGCGTTTGATGCAACATGCATTTTCGACCGCTAAACGAGTGCGCACCCAAACCAGTATTGGTTCTAACCCTGTATCAGTTGCATTTGCCGCGGTCAATTTAGCGCGGCGTATTTTTAGTCAATTAGAAAATAAAACCGCTTTACTGATAGGTGCAGGTGAAACCATAGAACTCGTGGGTCGCCACTTGCATTCTGCGGGTATTGGAAAAATTATTATTGCTAACCGAAGCGTCTCAAAAGCCACTAAGCTAGCCGAAGAACTTTCAGGCATTGGGGTGACTTTACAAGAACTCAGTGATTATTTGCCCGAAGCCGATATTGTTATTTCATCCACTGCTGCACCGATTCCCGTCATCGGTAAAGGCACCGTTGAATGGGCATTAAAGAAACGTAAACGTCGCCCTATTTTTATGGTTGATATTGCCGTACCACGCGATATTGAGCCAGAAGTGGGCGAGTTGGATGATATTTATCTGTATACGGTTGATGATCTACAATCGGTAATTGAAGAGAATATGAAATCGCGCCAGCAAGCGGCGGGTCAAGCAGAAGAAATGATTATCGAAGAAGTGAGTACCTTTAGTGATTGGTTACGCGCACAAGACCAAATTCAACTGTTAAAAAGTTATCGAGAAAAGATTGAAGGGATTAAACAAGAAACACTTGAAAAAACCCATAGCTTATTACGAAATGGGAAAACAGCGGAAGAAGTGATTGAATTTTTAGCGCATACTTTAACCAATAAATTAGCACATGATGCCACCGTTGCAATGAATAAGGCAGCGCGCAAAGGTGATCTAAAGTTATTAGAAGCTTCGAGTAAATTACTTAATTTATCGAACACTATTAACAAGAACAGCAACAGCAACCACAACAACCACATAATCAACGACACAGATATAAAAAAGGATGCTTAAGTGAAACAATCCATTATCAATAAG
>CAZMWD010000044.1:0-5219 GCA_964569685.1 uncultured Cocleimonas sp.
CGCCGTTAAATCAGTTGTAATCGCTTATTAAATTTCGGGTTATTAGCGAACAACTACTGATTGGTTTTAGACAGTTTATCTGGAAAATCAGAGGACACAATGCTAGGTGGTAGCTGTCTAATAAACGGTTATGCTAATGTAAGTTTCACCTAATATTGATTATATCATCACTAAATACTAGAATGAGGCTATGAATATTTGGAAGTCGTGCAAGGCAGTTGAACAAAATCCTGATGTAGTTAGTGGTGCATGGGTGTTCCGTGGAACACGAGTGCCAGTATCTGCTCTTTTTGAAAACCTTGAAGATGGCGCACAAATCAATGACTTTATTGAATGGTTTCCTAGCGTAACTGCCGAGCAAGCACGGGAAGTTCTTGAATATGTTGCAAATTCTTTAGAAGCGGCTTAATGAAAGTACTTTTTGATCAAGGCACGCCAGCTCCTCTAAGTGAATTTTTAACGTCTCACCAAGTATCAACCGCATATGAACTAGTACATCGTCTAGGTTAAAGTGACGGACTCAGCGGGTTCTGTGATACTTCGTAACAAGGCGCAGTGTGAAGGCAATGGCAGCGTCCTTGTCGAGCACTGCAACGCAGGAACGGAGTATCACAGAATCGCCCGAAGGGTTGGATTGTAAGCGTTCATGGCGTTGTTGCACTTTTTGTGAAGGGTCGTTGCATCATGCCACAGGCGTCCATTCCCTACAAAGCGCGCCTAGCCATGAACGCTTACAATCCAACTGAGTCCGTCAGTTTAACCTAGACGATGTACTAGGTTGGCAAACGCTTACAAATGGGGAACTTCTAAAGCATGCTGAGACAAGTGGTTTTGAAGTTCTTGTTACTACAGACCAAAATCTTAAATACCAACAAAATTTATCTAATAGACTTATTTCTATTGTTGTTCTTACCTCAACAAGCTGGCCTCGTATACAAAAATATCAATCAGAGATTACTGAAGCTGTTGATGATAGTAAACCAAATGGATATGTTGAAATTAAAATTGAATATGGAAATTAATAAAAACATAACAAATTATCGCATCTGACCGACTTGAGTCACCTTTTCGCTGGTATTATCTTTGTACTATAGTTTATCTTTATTGACAGCGTTCTATGCCAATTTATCGGCGATCAATACTTTAACTTTCGGCAATGAGGCATCTGCATAATAGTAATAAATCACCCATTTTAATCAGTGTATTAGCGGACAACTACTGATTTGTTTTAGACTGTTTATCTGGGCGAATGGAAGTTTGACGTTTCAGTTGTTATAATCCGTTCTTCTCTGCCTTATGCAGGATCTAGGTTTAATACATAATAAAAATGAAATCGTTAATATCCAGAATAATGCTCTCTTTGCTTATCATCAGTTCGATGGTAACGCAGGTGGCTGTCTCTGCTTTTGAGGTTCATATCGACACGCCTACAAGTCATGAGAACCATGCACACCATGCGAACAACCATGCGCACAACGATATTCGTCATATCGATATGCTTAAACATAATGGCACTATCGTATCCCATACGCATGATGATCAATACTTTGATGGTGTTGATGGTGTTGACGGGGTTTTTGGCGAGGCTGATTTAGCAGAGCATTGTTGTTATACGGTGACGACGAGTAGCGTGGCTATGACTATTGATACATCCTCTCTATTTACACTTAAACTCTCTATCAATAATTCTTTACATATTAGCAATTTATATAAAAATCCAGTCTTTGAATCCCTGATTCGTCCCCCGATAGCCTGATAAATATCTAAATCCGTGACATCAATGTGGCACAGAGCATTGATGTCACGGATTCAGATAATATTTTACTTTTGTTTTTTCTGTCCAATAAGCGACAGAAAAATAGTAGAAACTGAATTCAGGAAAAAACCATGTATAAAATATCGCAAGCAGCACCACTGCCCCTGCGTGTAAGTCATTGTATTTTAGTATTATTCTTTGTTAGTGTTTTCACTAGCATTGCTTTTACTAGCACCGCTTTTGCGGGCGCGGGACATGATCACGGCGCAGAAGAAGCACAAAACTTACCAACGGTATCCGCAACACCTCGACTGGTAATGGAATCCAGCCAATTTGAACTAGTAGGCGTACTGAAAGGTAAAAACTTACACTTGTATCTGGATGACTATGCCAGTAATACGCCGATTACAGATGCCACGATTGAGCTAGAGCTAGCAGGTAAAACCTGGCAGGCTATCGCAGCAGAAGATGGCAGTTTTCATATCGCACTGGATGCGGAACTAGAAGAAGGTGTTCATTCTTTTCTTGCTACTATTCTAACAAAAAAGGCATCTGATTTACTCACGGGTGATCTGGATATTCATCATAATGATGCACACGAAACGGTAGTCGACTCTCATTCAGGATTTGCGTTTATGCACCAGCCCATTCACGGCAGCTGGTTGATTGCAGGTGCATTATTATTAGTGTTGCTATTCGGATCGGCTCTGTTACGAGACCGTCTGAAAAGAGGTAAACAGCATGAAGATTAAAACAGCTATGCTTCTATTAACGTTCTTATCAACGTTCTTATCAAAGCTCTTATCAACGTTCCATTTAAAGCCCTTATTAAAGCAATCCCTTTTAGCACTTCCGATTCTGTTATTTTCGGTTTCAGTCTTTGCAGGAGCGGGGCATGACCATGGGGAAGAAGCCTCTACAACAGCCAACCCAAATAAACCACACCGCTTACCTGATGGCAGTGTATTTTTACCCAAAGCCACGCAACGCTTTATAAAATTAAGAACACAAATCACTAAAAATGAAAGCTTATCAGAAACATTTAAACTAAATGGGCGTGTTGTCATGGGCGAAAAAGCCATTGGAAAAGTGCGCGCATTACAAGCAGGACGTTTACAGTTTGCCGGAAATAAAGTCCCCGCTATCGGTGATTTTGTGAATAAAGGCAAACATTTAGCAACCATTACACTGATAACAGATGCACAAGAAGGCACTGTTCAAGCAGCGGAAGTTGCGCAATTACGCGAACAACTTAAACACGCACAATTAGAATATCATCGTTTAAACGGACTAGGTAACCTTATTCCTCGGCAAGAAACGGACGCTGCCAATGCAACGGTTAGAGGTATAAGAGCACGTATTGGCGCATTGTCCAAAGGCTCTAAAGCAAAACAAGAAGCAATGCATATACCTATTTCGGGGATAGTGACGGGTAGTTACGTCAGCAATAAGCAAGCCGTACAAGCAGGTGATTTGATTTTAGAGTTACTTGATCCTAATAACTTTCAGATAGAGGCATTGAGCTTTGACCCTGCATTAGCCAAAAACATTGCTTCTGCCAATATGTTTATCGACAATAAAAAGATTGCTTTAACTTATCAAGGAACCAGTCGTCGCTTACGCTTACAGGCATTACCGCTTCGCTTTAGCGTAAAGAATAATAAGCTCAGTAATCTTGCAGAAGGTTTGCCCGTACAGGTTTTTATTCTCACCAAAAATAAGCAAAAAGGTATTGCTGTACCTGCCGATGCATTAGCGCGCAATGCGAGCAATCAAACCATTGTGTGGGTGAAAACAGCACCTGAGCAATATGCTTCGCGGGTGGTGCAATATAAGGCATTAGATGGCGAACGGGTGTTGATCACCGCTGGGTTAAAAAGTGATGAACGCGTGGTCGTTCAAGCAACCACCCTACTCAACCAGATAAGGTAGACGCTATGTTTCAATGGTTATTAAAAGCCAGTTTGAATAACCGCCTACTGGTGCTGGTGGCAAGTGCTATGTTAATGGTTTATGGCGCACTGCAATTACAACAAACACCCGTGGATGTGTTTCCTGATTTAAACCGCCCAACCGTTACACTCATGACAGAAGCAGGCGGAATGGCACCCGAAGAAGTCGAACGCTTAATCAGTTTTCCGCTAGAAACTGCCATGAATGGCATACCGGGTATTGAATCGGTACGCTCTATTTCCAGTGCGGGCTTGTCTTTTGTTTATTTAGTATTTGATTGGGATACCGAAATCTATCGCGCCCGTCAAATGGTGAGTGAACGATTAGGCTCGATGGAAAGCGGTTTGCCACAGGGTATCGCCGTACATATGGGGCCTGTTTCTTCCATTATGGGGGAAATAATGTTGATCGCCATCCCCATCGACCCTGATAAAATCAACCCAATGGAAGTGCGCGAATATGCAGATTGGGTACTGCGCCCGCGTTTATTATCCATCTCAGGCGTTGCCCAAGTCATCCCCATTGGTGGCGAGGTACGCCAATTTCAGGTACAACCCGATACCCGACGCATGACGGATTTAGGTATTACTTTAAAGCAATTAGCGGATTCTTTAGAGGGCTTTTCCAGCAATACCTCTGGCGGTTTTTTAGAACTTAATGGCAAGGAATATCTGATTCGTCATATTGGTCGAACCTCCAGCTTGGAAGATTTAAAAAACCTTGCGGTAACGGCGATTGACGGACAAGCCATCTTGCTCAAACAAGTCGCAAGCGTAACCTTTGCTGCCAAAGTTAAACGCGGGGATGCTGGTTTTAATGGCAAACCAGCGGTCATTCTGGGGATTCAAAAACAACCCGGCGCAGATACCATTCGCCTGACAGAAACGATTGAAGAAGCAATAAAATCGATGCAAGCTAGCTTGCCAAAAGGTATGGAAGCCCCCAAAGTTACCTTCCGCCAAGCCAGTTTTATTGAATCCTCCATTGGTAATTTAAAACATAAACTCATGCTCGCCTCGATGTTAGTCGTGGTGATTCTATTCTTGTTTTTAGGCAATTTCCGTACCACGCTGATTTCACTGATCGCCATCCCCCTTTCTATTTTAACCACCGTATTGGTATTTCGTTATCTGGATTTATCCATCAATACCATGACCCTTGGGGGGCTTGCGATTGCCATTGGTGAACTGGTAGATGATGCCGTGGTGGGAGTGGAAAATGTGATGCGCCGCCTGCGTAAAAATCGCAAACTAGCAAGCCCTCTTGCACCGTTAAAAATCATCTTGCAAGCCACCATGGAAGTGCGCTCTGCCATTGTTTATGCCACCATTATTATTATCTTAGTGTTTATTCCTCTGTTCGCTTTGCCGGGCATGGAAGGTCGCCTGTTTGTGCCACTGGGGATCGCTTACATCACCTCTATTCTGGCCTCAATGTTGGTTTCCGTCACGCTCACACCCGTGCTTGCCTACTATCTATTACCCAATATGAAACAGTTAGACAATGACGA
>CAZMWD010000044.1:5319-11314 GCA_964569685.1 uncultured Cocleimonas sp.
GCGGAAAAACTATTACAAGATATTCCCGAAGTAAAACACATTGGGCGACGCTCAGGGCGTGCCGAACTAGACGAACATGCCGAAGGTGTACATAACAGCGAGCTAGACGTTAGCCTGAATCCCTCCGAGCGTGCTAACTCAGAAGTGTATGCGGATATTCGCCAACGCCTTGCACCCTTGCCCGTTAATGTCAGCATTGGGCAACCCATATCTCACCGTATTGATCATATGCTTTCAGGGGTGCGCGCCCAAATTGCGATTAAGATTTTCGGTGATGATCTGGATACTTTACGCGCACAAGCCGAACGATTACGCCACACCTTAGCGCCCATCACTGGGCTTGCCGACCTGCGTGTAGAAAAGCAAGTGCTTGCCCCCCAAATTAAGATTTTTGTTGATTATGGCATGGCTGCGCAATACGGCTTATCCGGCGGTGCATTATTGCGCGAGTTACAAATGCTGGTAGATGGCGTTACCATTAACGAGATTATCGACGGCAACCAACGTTTTGATCTGGTGCTACGCTTGCCAGAAACGGCTCGCTCAGCCACCCAACTACAAGACTTATTGATTTCCACACCATTAGGGCAAGTGCCACTAGGCAAACTGGCAAAAATAGAAGAAAGCGATGGACCTAATCAAATTTCGCGTGATAACGGGCAACGCCGTATTGTGTTATCCGCCAATGTGCAAGACAGAGGTTTATCCGAAGTTATCTTCGATATGCGTGAAAAAATTGATAACTTTACGTTACCCGAAGGCTACTTCGTAACGATTGGTGGGCAGTTTGAAGCACAAGAAAAAGCCACTCAGCGTATTGCTTTACTCGCAATGATTTCAGCACTACTGGTATTCCTAACCTTATACAGTCGCTATCAATCTGTGACCTTATCCTTATTGATTATGTCCAATATACCCTTGGCACTGGTCGGCAGTGTGATTGGTTTATGGATATCGGGGCAACCCCTATCCGTTGCTGCGCTCATCGGTTTTATTACACTGGCGGGTATTTCCACCCGCAACGGTATTTTAAAAGTAAGCCACTACATTAATCTGATGCGATTCGAAGGTGAAACATTCAGCCAAAAGATGATTATTCGTGGTTCATTAGAGCGTTTATCACCCGTACTGATGACGGCATTGGTCGCTGCTTTTGCGTTAATGCCCTTGTTGTTTGAAGCAGAACAACCCGGCACAGAAATACTCCACCCTGTTGCCGTTGTTATTTTTTCGGGCATGATTAGTTCAACGTTGTTAGATAGTTTTTTAACTCCCGCGATGTTTTGGTTGTTCGGACGAAAGCCAGCGAAAAAGTTATTGAACTTATCAGACAGTAATGCAATCTGACATTTTAACTACACATTAATTTCACATTTAAGGAAACACACGATGAAAAAAATTCAAACTTTACTTGTTACTACTGCGCTCACTTCAAGTCTAGCGTTATTATCTATCCCTGTTGCGTTGGCTGATGCAAAGCACAACAGTCATGGACACGGGCATGGTGGTGATCATGGTCATTCCCATGACGATACTCATATCAACCCCGAACCACATCATGGTGGTATCGTCAGTATCGTTGATAATTACCATCACGAATTGCTTATCGAAAATAACAATAAGGTTGTCGTTTACGCAGAAGGATTACCAGAAGGTGAAGCCCTTAAAAAGGTACAGCTTGATTTAATCCTATTACAAGGTAACAATAAACAAAAATTAAAGATGAAACCTACCGAAGGCAACGGTAACCGCTTTGAAGTATCATTAGATACAAAGCTAAAATCGGGTTACAAGGTTGTTGTATTAATTAAGCAAGAAGATAAAAAAGTCAGAATGGTGCGCTTTGAAATATCCGTAAAATAGGGTTACGTCAAAGCAAACTAATGAATTAAGCACTCACCCATAATGCTGATAACATGAGTAATGAGCATACAGCCAGCCATCTGAGCAAACTGCTTATTACAGAAATTTCAGCAGAAAATATGATTAGATTATGTTGCTGACTACTGTCTGGTTTATCAAATTGAAGGTATTCTTTTAGTTGATGCTCTTTTAACTGAAGCTCTTTTGATTGATATTGCTCTAGTTTTTCAATATTTTTCTCAGCTTGATTAATACATTCAACTGACGCATGATTCTTCATAAAATCCAAAGATGATCTTTTTTTTATAATTTTCATTTTTAAACCTCGTTTTTATTTAATTATTATGCTTTTCGGTTTTTGTTTATAGAGAAACTATAAAGCAGACAACGAAGTCTGCTTTATAGTTTACCGGCACTACTAGATTTATCTAGTATCTTCTCCCCGCTAATTTTCTCCCTTCGCGCTTACCCGTTAATAACAATAACAATGCCATCATAATTAACATCCATTCTGAAAGCGTTGGTATATTGCTTGCTGGTTTGTACTTTGTTTCATCTGGTTCTCCACCAGGCGTAGCAGGATTATCCGTTGGTATTCTCACTTCTGGGTCACCGTCATTATTGTAATCCCACTCTGAGTCTCCTTGATTCTCAATTTCTTGATTGGGCAGATTCGGGTTATCCAATACAGTTATAAAGCGGATCACCAATTCATTACTAGCGGACGCTTCAGTTCTAGAACCGGGATCTGAGTTAATGATTCCTTTCCATACTATTCGACCTCGTGGATACGTTGCTGTAGGTGCTTCGAAATAACAATTATCATCAAATGCACTGTTAGTCGATGATGTACCCCGTGTTTCACAGTACACACCACTGGTACTCACGAAGTTACCCGCAGGCATTACTTCAAAGTGTGTTCCCTCTGGTATCTCATCAAAGACGGTTACGTCAGGTGCATTAACATCACTGTCATTAATCCAAACCATTTGCCATTCCATGCCGATATTTCCAGATGCTGTTACGGTTTTAATACCGGATGGTGGGTCAATGATCAACGCAAGTTCTGCTGTACTTGTACCTTCTGATATTACTGTGCCTCCCGTTGGGTGACCCAGTTTATCCGATGGAATTGCTACAACCGAAGCCGTGTTAGCCAAGCTTTTTGTTGCAAGCACTTCGTAGTAATACAGTAACGATGCACCTGGTTCTAAGCCTGCAGGTACAGGGCCATTAAGCAGTGTTAGCTGACTATGTTGAACAGCTAACGTTACATCGGTCACCGCAATATCGGTCAGATAAGTCTCGCCTGTATTGGTCACTTCAAAACAGTAAGTGACTGGCATATCCTTGCTCTTATCAAGATCAACCAATATGGCACGGCTGGTGGCGCGAGTTGTGCCACAACCTGCGCCATTGTCATGACCCAATGTTAGGTTATCATCACCATAAACGGTTTTAACAATTCGGATGCTTCCCGGTACGGGAGGCTTAAAGCCATCAACGTCAGAACTTGTTCCGCCGACTGGAACAATCACAGTAGTAGGATCAGTGCCTTCTGTTTGAGCATAACCAAAGCCAATATCGCTTTGTTCTATGTCCACCAGTGTCGCACCTGCTGGTACTGTGGTGCTGTAGTTACCATTTGCATCTGTTACTAATGTTTGGATTCCACCTTGGCTATCCGTAACCGTAACATCAACACCTGAAATACCTGGCTCGTTACCATCTTGAGTACCATTGCCATTAGTGTCTTCATAGACAATGCCCGTCAATAAACCACGATCTGCTACTGGTTTATAACCATCCAGATCAACCGCTGTGCCACCTGCTGGAACAGTTACTATCGTCACATCCGTTCCGGCTGTTTGTGTTGTACCACCGGGTAAGGTTGTCTCATCGACATCCAGTTGAGTTGTTCCTGGCGGAACCGTTGCAAGGTAACTACCATTTTCATCGGTGGTTACCATTTGCTTGTTACCCGTCGAATCAGTCACTTCAACTTGAACACCCGGTAAGCCTGACTCATTTAGATTTTGTACGCCGTCACCATTGACATCATCGTAAATGATTCCAGTTACTTTACCCGCATTACTCGGTGGCTGATAGCCATCTTTATCCGTAACCGTTCCGTTGACAGGCACACTCACGATGGTGCTGTTGGTGCCTTCGGTTTGAGTACTGCCACCCGGAAGGGTAGATTCATCAATAGCAACATTCGTATCACCTGCTGGGACAGTTGCATTGTATGCACCCGTTTCATCAGTTATTAATGTGCGTGTTCCACCATTGACATCGGCAATAGTGATCGTTACACCTTGGATACCCGGCTCATTCGGATCTTGTGATCCGTTACCGTTGCTATCTTCGTACACAACACCGGTCAATGTGCCCGCATTTGCGGGTGGTTTGTAACCATCCACATCACTGCCGATTCCACCAGAAGATACACTTACCGTAGTAGTATCTGTGCCTTGTGTTTGCGTGAAGCTGGGTGGCAAAGTGCTGTCATCAATATCAATGATCGCATCACCCGGTGGCACTTGAACAGCGTAATTACCATTATTATCCGTAGTCAGCACATGAGGCGTACCATTCACGTCCGTAACGGTTACTTTCACATTCGCAATACCGGGTTCACCCGCATCTTGAATGCCATTGCCGTTAGTATCTTCATACACCGTACCTGCTGCCACACCTGGAGGTATTAGCGGTGTGCCGGTTTTATCCTGCTCACCCGGTTGACTTGGCGATCCTGTCTCATTCGGATCATTCGGGTTTGAGCTATCGGATTCATCCGTAATCGGCGTACTTGGATCACCATTGGGTTTATTCGGTGGTGTTCCTGTACCTACTGCACGGTTGTTTAACAGACCAGATGCAATATCAGCAACGGTAAGTGCATAGCTTGCTGTAAAGCGTGCTGTCTCACCTGGTACTAATGTACCCACTGAACTTGCACCGTCATTAGTCTGCCATACCGGTGTTGGCAATGTGCCTGTACCTGTAAAGTCAGCCTGTGTTTCCGTTACTGCTACGTTCGTTAGAACAACGTTACCGATGTTTTTAACGCGGTAGTTGTAAGTCACAATATCACCTGCCGTCAAGATACCATCCGTTCCAACATCAAGGCTTGAACCTTTGATTGTAGCGATCGCTGGTGTTGCCGTTAATGGCGTACCGGTCTTGTCATTCTCCTCTGGTTTACCCGGCTCTCCTGTTTCGTTCGGATCGTTCGGGTTCGAACTATCTGAATCATCCGTTACAGGATCACTTGGATCACCATTGGGTTTATTCGGCGGTGTACCTGTGCCAACTGCGCGGTTATCTAATTGACCGGCATTAATATCTTCCTGCGTTAGTACATAGGTTGCAGTGAAGGCTGCTATCTCAGCAGGCTTCAATGAACCTTGTGCGCTACCACCATCGTTACTCACCCATGTTGGCGCTGGTAATGGTCCTGTTCCTGTGAAGTTCTCAGCCGTCTCTGTTACTGCGACCGCATTCAATACAATATTACCTATATTGCTCACTTCGTAGGTGTAAGTCACCACATCACCCGCCGTTAGAACTCCGTCACTACCCAGTGCAAGACTTGAACGTTTAACGGTTGCAATAGCAGGCGTTGATGTCAACTCTGTACCGGTTTTATCTTCTTCTTCTGGCGTACTGGGTGTACCCGTCTCATTTGGATCATTTGGATTGAAGCTATCTGAGTTATCCGTAACAGGATCACTTGGATCACCATTAGGCTTGTTCGGCGGTGTACCTGTACCCACTGCACGATTATCTAATTGACCCGCATTAATATCTGCCTGAGTCAGTGCGTAGATCGCAGTAAAGGTCGCTTTCTCACCCGGCTTTAATTCACCTTGTGGACTGCCACCATCGTTGCTCACCCATGCGGGTATAGGAAGCGTACCTAACCCGCTGAAATCTGCTTGGGTTTCAGTAACCGCTACATCTGTCAATGGCAGATTACCGCTATTCTCAAGAATATAGGTGTACGTAACAACATCACCTTCATTCAAGAGATTATCACCACCTAATGAAAGGCTAGAGCCTTTAACAAGAGAAACAGCTGGTTTTTGATCCAAAGTAGTCACCGTAGGATCATCCTCTGTTGGGACAT
>CAZMWD010000045.1:0-11253 GCA_964569685.1 uncultured Cocleimonas sp.
CCTTCTCCATCCCTGACAATAAATGAAAAATTCAAATCACGATTAGTAGTAGGCAGTTGTTCCCCTTTAATAAAACGATTTTGAAAAACATCTTTTAAACGTGGCACATAACGTGTCGACAAAGATGTAGGTGGCAAGCTCCTAATTAAGGCATTATCACCGGTATCCACACCTACATCCGATGCCTCACCGGTATCCATTTGATCCCAAGCATAAGTTAAGCTATCACCATCAGGGTCAACTGCTGTTCCTTTCAATATAAAGGGGGTTCGTGCAGGTATTACGGTATCTTGCTTTGCATCTGGCTCAGGGTTGCTGTTTGATACATTCGAGCGTGAACCACAAGATTTTCCAACGTTATCTACACGTGTATAACCAAAAATCTCCCCAATACTTTTTGTATGATAATAATCATCCGAACTGCCCGAATCAAAGTTTTGTAAATTATTATTACTTCCACAAATTCCAGCGTACGCCATAATCGTACTGCCACTACCCGGCTCTACCGCAGAACCCCCTGTTCTATTACCACCGGTACAACTACCGGTTTCGCTGTTAAAGGTATGTAATCCACCCAGTTGATGCCCTAACTCATGTGCCACAAAATCCACATCAAATGCATCGCCTCTAGGATCAGGAGAACCAGTAACACCACCAGCTTTTGCCCCCCTAATGCGCTCACCACCTGAAAAATAATTATCATCCTGACAAACACTGCCGAGCAAAGCTAAGCCTGATGGTGATCCTTGAGAAAATACATGCCCTATATCAAATTCTGAAGCAGAAAAATTATTTCGCATAATATTAATATTTTCAAGCAATAGCCTCCGACTATTACTATTGGTATAAGGATCCCTTGCAGGATCGCTGTAAATCAAAACGTCTTCTAAATGAAATGTTATTGATAAATCTCTTTCGTTTATAACATTGACGCGATTAATGGTCGTTTGAATTGCGCTCAATGCATTACGAGCGTTGCCATGGTACTGCGTATATTCACCCGTTGCCCCGACGATAAGGCGATAGATTATTGACGGTACTGCTGCTTCTCTAGCAGATGCACGCTGTAAAGACCCGATGGGCGAACGTAATGCATTAGCATCGTGACTCTTGTGGTTTTCGCCATGAAGATCACATTGAAAATCTTGCTTAAAACTATCGGAATTGGCTTGCTTAGAAAAGCTTTTATAAACACCTTCGGCATAACGGTTTTCTCTCTCGACAAATACCGTATCACCATCAGGCATTAACAGCATGGCATGAAAGCCGTAACTATTTACATCAATTGCTCCACGAATTCTTTTATCGTCTACTCCCCTGACTTTCCACGTTTGGACAAAGGGATATTTAACGGTTAATTTTGGAGACAATAGCTGTGTTTTTTCTAAAGAAACACGAATCAACTCACCCGTCGGCAAGGGTATTTCCATCGTTTGTTCAGCGCTACTTGATGATTTACTCAATGCATTTAAGTTCTGGGATATAGCATGTTGTTGTAAATTATATTTTAGCTGGGATTCATCTAATGAAAATTTACGAAATTGTTTTAATTGTTTTGGTGAAGCGGTCTGTTGGCTCTGGCTAGGTTGTTTGTTTAACGCTGTATTTGCAGAGAGTGTAGTTATAGGGGTTGTAGGGGTTGTAGAAAACGTAGAAAGCGTAGAAGATTGAATATCACGCCAAACCGAATCTGCAAAGAGTGCCTGTAACGGCAGTAAACCAAATAAAATAAACGACAAAACTATTTTTTTCATTATAAAAAATCTCCAGATTTCTTTATTTGTTATAACACACAACCTATATTATTCAGACCCAAATCATAAGTTAAGTTCAATTGACACTGATACTCATAATTAATACCGATTATTCATAGTAACGCAGAATGATGCCAACCATTGCGCTAATCTCGCTCAATTTTATAAATAAAATCCAAACCATAATTATCCACACTGGTTTCCGCTTGTAAGGACAAAAACTTATTAATTTTAAAATCAACTGCAATCTTTTGTGCTTGATCAAATAAACCCACGATATAACGCACATACAAACGCGAACCAAGGCGTTTACCCAATGCTAATTCACTTTGTCTAAAATCTTCTTTTGTGACGATATTGACATCATCCAAACCAATCGAGGAACCAATTTTAGTTAATAAACTGCCGCTGCCCGTAATACCCAAACCACGTACTGCCGACATTAACAAGGCACTTTCCTGCCCTGAAGTAGAGCTGAGCGTATGCCCTGTTAATAATAGACTTAACGCTTCGCTATCGGGCAAACTGGGATCAGAAAATATTTTTGATTTTGGCTTTAAAATAGTGCCCCCCAAATGAACACCGACTAAATTATCACCCACTTGCCGAGTGGCGCGAATATTCATTCCTACCAATTTTGGCGAGCCATTAAAGATGAGTCGCCCATTATTAATTTCTAAGTTTTGTCCGTAGGCCTGAAATTTTCCATCCAGTACTTTTAAAGACCCTTGCGCTAATATATCGCGACGGTTATGGGTGATATTCACCCTACCTTCTAATCGCGCCCTTAATCCAAACGCATTTAACCTCACCTTGTTTCCTAATTCTACAACGACATTCGGTTGTACTTTAATCGCTGAAACACGCTCGCCTTTTTTCTGTTCTCCTATCACAATCGCATCTTCAGATTCATCAATGCTGAGTTCGGGGATTTCTTTTAAGTTAATTGTCGCCTCAGGAATAACCACCTTGCCTTTAAAAGCGATCACATTCGGTGTCATTATCATCGTTAAATTAGGGCTCATAATGGCTTTGACTTCATTGGTATTCATAAAACGAATATTTTTACCGCTGATATTTACCGTCGCTTTAAATTTAGCGATATCCCTAGCATCCAAATCACCCGTTATATTCAGCACGCCTTTGCCCATTAACATTTTACCGCTAATTTTTGCCATCCCAGGTTTATTTGCTTGAATATTTAAGTTGATATTAGTGAGTTCTGTTCCCGCCTCTGGCAATCTCAAATAACCATTGCTCAGATTCGCATGCCCAATAATTTTGGGTTTGTTTAATAAACCTGTGAACGTGATTTTGCTAGAGAGCGCACCGCGTAAACCACGACTACGTGGAATATACTGCTGCGCCCAGTTGATATTAGGAATATCAAATTGCGCACTGCCATCAATCGTGTGTTTGCCATTTTTAGGGGATAATTTAATCACCGCTGTAGATGAGAATTTACCGCGATTAACCACCGTCATCGTCGCTTTGCTGGTAATCACTTTATCGTTAATCGTCGCATTAATACTCGCATCTTGATAACTAAAACTCTGGGTTTCACCATTCTCACTTTTCACTATAAAAGAACTGTCGGGTAGCTTTATTTTCAACGAGCCTTTAGGACGCCCATTATGTTGTTTAATAGTGTATGTTCCTTCAACATAACCATTCAGCTCCATGCCTTTGGGTAACCAAGGTTTTAATAGTGCCAACGGTGTTTTTTGTAATTGTCCTTCGGCAACAATACCGGACTTTTTACCCCAACTGGCTTTAGAACACATTTGGGCTTTTGCACCTCTCTGCCCATCACTGAGTCCGCCACCAAAACAAAAACGCGAGGTGCTGACTTTATCTTTCGATGCGCTAATTTGTACGGGCTTTTGCAATACCCATTTGCCTGTTTTTTTATCATTGTATTGAAACTGTTGGAGAGTACCGTTCCATTGTTGGTTCTTCCACCCGCCCCTCGCTTTTAGTTTTATATCTGCATCATTATGTTTAAATGATAATTTAACTGCGTGGTTTTCAATTTTTCCGGATGCATCTAGTTTCGCGGTACTCATCTTTTGCCCACTTACTTCTAGGTTTTTTACATTGCCGGTGATTTTATATTGCCCTTTTTGAGTTTTAGCCACAAAACTACCCGAACCTAAGCGCATGTCTTGGTAACGTATATTACTCGCATCAATAGTCGCGTTGATCAATGGCTTATCAATCGTTCCTGTTAGCGCTCCTTTGGCTTTTAAACGACCCGATAATTCGGGTAAAAACTGTTTAAGATTGTTACTATCAATATCCCATTTTAAATCGAATGGACTGCTCGCCTTTCCTGATATTTGAATACGGCTACCAGCAGAATTTAAACTCATACTTTTTATGATTGGAACGCCGTCGCTTATCTGTACTTCGCCTTTGGCTTGTATGGATGTTGTGCCAATTTTTTGATCTTTAAAACGTAATGAATGTGCTTTGATGTCTGCTTTTATCAAAGGTGATTTATAACTACCTTGTAAAGAACCATCGCCTTTGATACTGCCACCTAAATCAGGAGAAACTTGTGATAATTTTTTAGCATCCAAGCTCCATTTTATATTCATTGGCTCACTTGCTACACCAGAGACTTGCAATCGGTTTTTACCGGTTTTAGCAATCACATTTTTTAGCGTTAAACGTTTTTCTTCTAGTGCCAACTCCCCCTCTACAAACAACGGCTCTTTACCTTGTTTAAAATCTTGATAAGCAAGGTTATCGGCTCTGATATTGAGTTTGATTTCAGGCGTTTTTAATAAGCCCTTTACTGATGCTGTGCCTTTTATTTTCCCCGCGAGATTCATCTCCACAGAACGCGACGCTTTCTTAGCTTGTGCAAGCTGCTTTAAATCACGGGCATCAATCTCTATTTTCAAATCAACAGGTTCACTGATAATACCCGAAACACGCACCTTATTATCACCCAGTTTTAACTCTAGATCGTCGGTGCTAATCTGGTTTTTTTCAGAACCTTTTATTCCATCTGTTGTTAGTGTCGTGCTTTTAATTTTCCCACTGACAAACAACGGTTTTTTTCCCTGTTTAAAATCATCAAAAACTAAATTATCGGCTCTTATATTTAAGGTTATTTCAGGCTTTTTAAGGGTGCCTTTTATCGAACCTTTACCTTTTATTTGTCCGGCTAATTTTAAACCCGCCGAGGGTGGAATCACTTGTTTTAGATTATTCGCATTCACATCAAAACTTAAATCATAAGGCTCGCTCACTTGCCCAGACACTTTTATTTTATTATCTCCTAGTTGTAACTCTAGTCCTTTTGTCTTGATTTGATCACCCACGGTAGAAAGTTTGCCTTTTGCTTTTATTCTGTGGTTTTTTAACGTTCCTTTCAGCGACACTAAGGTGACATCATTTTTTAAAATTGTCTTTCCGCTTTTATCTTCCTTAAAACTCCCTTTATATTCAAAATCAGCATCCGCAGTTGCCGGCCATTCTGGCAACCATCTTGCTGTTTTTAACGACTTACCTTCACCTTTAAATAACCATTTAATATCTGGATTCCATTTTACCTCGGCTTTGCCTTTAATCGTTCCATCACTTCCTTTTAAATGCACCGAATCAAACGTGACTTGTTTATAATCACCTTTGCCTGTTAGTTTTAATGTGTGACTACCGATTTGTATCTGACGAATATCCAAATCCGAGGTAAATTCATAATGCGTCAATGTGCCGGTTAGGTTTATATCGCCCGTCGCCTGCCCCAAGTCTTCATGTTTGAATGATAACGTTCCGCTGGTATGTAACTCATGCGGCTGATTCATATTGAGATGCCCATCGGTCACATTGATTTTAAGTGGCGCATCTAAAATAAGGGGGTTGCCCTGCAAACGGGCAAAGTGAATTTTTTGATCTATAATGAGTAGCTGCTCTAATTGCAGATCACCAATTTCAAACAGTATTTTTAATTCGTTTTCTTCAGATTCTTCGCTATTTTTTTGTTGATTGTTATTTTTAATTGCCGAAGATGAGGAAACTGTTTGTGTTATACGCAATGATTTTAACGTCACCACCTTTGCATCTATGGTCAATGGCAAACCAAAATCAGGAATAATCACCTCATCATTTGAATCGGTTTTCGATTTACCTAAGTTAATACTTAAACGATCAGCTTGAATGAGATCTGCAAACACTTTACCGTTATTAAAATCATATTTATTGAGTTTAATATCAATATTATCCAGCACGATGCCGGTTTCATCGCCCGTTTCATCTTGCCAGCTAAATTTATCAACATGAATACCCGTTAACAAGCTACCAGAAACACCTTCAATGGATAATTTATCAATTGTTTGAGTGGCAACTTGTGCTGCAGTGCGAGGTCCAAACGGGGTTAAAAAGAACAGTACCAACACTAACAAAACAACAAGAAACAACACCAGCAACCATGAAAGCGGTGAAAACAAATGTTGATTAAGCTCCTTTCTCACAGCTCCGAACCCACATTTAGGTACAGTTTAAAATCGCCTAAGTCACCCCCCTCTGGGAAACCAAGGTCAATACGAACAGGGCCCACTGGCGAACGCCAACGTGCGCCGAAACCGTATCCGAGTTCTAATTGTGGGTCATTCCAATCTTCAAATGAATTACCTGCATCCACAAATACGGCGGCACTCCAACCCTCATAAACAGGATGCTGGTATTCAATACTACTGGTGATTAGTTGTGAGCCACCGATCACATCATCGCCCTCTTTATTGCCTAGCTCTTCAAAACCATAACCCCGCACACTATTACCACCACCGGCAAAGAAACGCAGGCTTTTAGGGAAAGTATTAAAATCACCACTTAAGGTTGTTCCGAGTGCTGTACGCGCCACTATTTTACCTTTACCTAGTTGTTTAATACGTTTCGCAGATGCTCTCAATTGGAGAATAGATTGATCACTTAACAAGGCTTCGTGCGCACCTTTTAATTCAAGTTTTGCATGCCAACCATCGTTTGGAAATAAAATATTATCTGCTTTGGTCTTTTCTAAACCCACACCAAATAATAATAAGTTAGAATTATTAGCAGGCTCACCTGGGTCTTGCGTTCGATCTAATAAATAACCAATAGAAGCCGTTTGAATCCAGTCATTATTTAACTTGCGCGTAAATAAACCCCCTATTTCAAAACTATTACTCTCCACATCACTCTTCGTATCGTGCTCCCATTTCATAGTATAAATTACACTATCATCATCGGGGTTATCTCGTGGTACAACTAACTGCGCGGCGATACCCGATAGTTTTTGAGCATACTGTGCTTTAAGGTTAAGTTTTCTACCTCTGCTCCCTGTCCAGCGTCGATTCATTTCGGCTGATATGCGTGGACCTGTATCTGAGCCGTAACCCACTCTAAAGGTATAAGCATTGCGTTTTTTTCGTTCTAAGATGATGCTAACGGGTACACGGTTATTTTCTGCTTGTTGGTGCAAGGCCTCTATTTTTATCACCTTATAAAAACCACTGCGTTGTAATATTTGCTGCTGTTTTAATAAATCGTGAGTGCTGTACGGTTGTCCCGACTTTATAATAATATAATTATTCATTTTCTTATCAGAAAGAACATCTTGCTCTATGGTCACTTTACCGTAGTGAAAACGCTCTTTGGTATTAAGCACCAGTGCAATTTTTGCCTGATAAAGGGCGGGGCTAATCGTAATCGCATGCTGTTCAAACTCGGCATCAAAATATCCCAACGTTTGTGCAGCTTCTGATAATCGTGTTTTAAAATCGGTGTATTTACTATGATTTAACACATCGCCAATGTTATAAGGTAGCTCCGCAAGAATTTCTTTAAAAAGTGGCTGATTTTTACCCGCGCCTATCACGTCAATATGTTGTGAAACGACTTTCACAGGGTTACCGGGTGTTATTCTCAAACGTAGTTTCCAGCAACCATCGACGATTTTACCACCCGAACGAAACTCCGCATCATAATAACCCAACGCGCGCGATGCTTTACGAAAATGCTTTTTTACATTGGTAAAGAATTGCCTAATCGCCGCCCTATCTGCCTTACATTCAGGGATTGAGACAGGCATATGTAATTCGATGTTTTTCTTTAGCTCGCTATCAACACCAGACACATCAATGGAGGCAAGCTTTAGCCCGTTACGCGTCGTTGGAATGATCGTTGTTTGAGTAGCTTTTTGAGTGGGTTTTTGAGTAGCTGTTTGGGTTTTTAACGCGTTTTTTTCTTGACTGTTTTCTTGACTCTTTTCTTGATCTTTTTGTTGTTCTGCGTTTGAGTCTGTATGAGCGTCTTGGTCTTTATTGATGATTGGTTTTTGAGATTCTGTCTTTTTTATAGTTGCTTTTTTTAGTGCAGGCTTATTAATTATTTTTTCTTCAACGGCTCCCCCCATAATCTCATCAAGAAAATCTGCTTGCGCAGTGGTCATTATCGTAACTAATACGCTAGACAAAACCAACAATAATGATAAGTGACTTCTAAACATGATTTACAGGCAATAATTCAGAATGATCTGTTATTGCTCAAAACTCCAGCGAATTAAAGCATCTTGAATTTTTTTACTACGACCTGCACCGGTTTTTTTACCATTATGCTGTATTACAATCACTAAACGTTTTCCTTTACGATTCAACATATAACCTGCGATGGCAGAAACGCCCGTAAGTGTACCTGTTTTAAAATGACTTCGCCCACGTAAATCACTCTTTCTAAAACGATTTACCAATGTACCGTCTACACCCGACAGTGCTAACGATGCTATAAATTCTGGCATTAACGGGTCACGATAAGCCATTTCTAACAAACGTCCCATTTGACGCGCACTAATACGCGAGGTGCGAGATAAACCAGAACCATTTTCTATCGAAATACCGGCAGTATTAATATTATTTTCTGCTAACACCGCTAATATTGCTTTTTCACCTTTTTCTGGCGTAGCAGGCGCACCGTATTTTCTTGCCCCTAGACTTAGAAATACTTGCCGCGTCATGACGTTATTGCTCCATTTATTAATCAAGCGCATTAACGTTCCCAGTGTAGGAGACGCATAAACATGGAAACGTTCATCCCCTTTTATCACCCGACCTAACGTAAATTGCCCTGAATGCTTTCCTTTTAAATCGCCCCATATTTCACGAAACGCATTAAATACATGTTCTTCAGGCGTTGAGACAGCACGCAGGATAAATTGTTGCTTACATTTTTTTGCGTAACTACCCTTAATCACTAATTGCCCTTTTTTATTTTTACTAAATTTGGGTCGATAGTGTGATTTACGGCATCTGCCACTCGTGAGTTTGACTTGATTATCAATCACTAAGCCTTTAATGGCGGGAAAGGGAATGATTTTTACGCGTCCTTTAACACCTTTATTTTTTACGCTCTTTTTAGATTTTTTACTTTTCTTATCTGTTTTTTTAGAAGTACTACTTAAATCAACGGGTCGAAATAAGAACCGAGTCGCCTGAAAATTAAACATTAATGCCGAAGATGCGGCGTTATACACCCGAAAAGGCTTGCCATCAAACGCTGCTGCATTATGTTTTGGTAATTTAAAATAACTATCATCAAGAATCACATTGCCTTGAATTTCTTGTAAACCCTTATCACGTAACACACGTAACAATTTCCAAAAATTTTCATACACCATAAAAGGATCACCAAAGCCTTTCAGGATTAAATCCCCTTTTAAAATCCCATTTTTAAATTCTCCACGCATCCATACTTCGGTTCGCCACGAATAATTTGGTCCCAACTCTTTTAATGCAGCGTAGGTGGTTAATAACTTCATCGTTGATGCGGGCGAGCGTAACTTATCGGCATGGTATTCAAGCAGTGGCTCAAATTTATTTAAGTCACGAATATAAATACTCAGATTATCCTTTGGAATTTTGTGTTTTTTTAATACTTTCAAGACCGAATCAGGTAAGCCCTGCACTTTCTTAGATGAGTCTATTGATGAAAAATAATAGTTTTTAGCAGGGACTGGTTTAAGCTTTTTTATACTATTAGATTTTGCCGTCTTTGTAGTTTTTTCATCCTTTGCAGACGCAATATTCAAAGCCAAAAGCAGGCTCAGACAAACAACAACAAACGTTTTAAAAAAAATCAATTAATTTCCCCAATTAAAAGAGCGATGCTAATGATTAAGACATTTCATAGATTATGGAATTCTCAATCCTAAGGAACGAAGATTTAATAACTTCCCAAACTTTAACGCAGGATTTTTGGTTCAGACGAATTACTCTCAAGAGGCGCATAGCAGGGCTACGCAACGATTGAGAGCAGTTCGACTGGAGCAAAAAAACCAGTTAGAGTTGGAAAATTATTGAATCTTCGTTCCTAAGACCTTGATTTTGTTATTTTCGCAGTATTGCCACTTTAGGTCAAAGTCATATAATTTCATCGAATAGACCCTATTATAATCTATTTTTTGATAAGAAGGTCGAGGGTCACATTGTATAATCTGGCAAATCAAATTTTCGATATTTTGATCCAACCTTTCGCTGGCTTGCTCACATTGTAACTGTGCTTCTGGGGTAAAACTAATAGCGTATTTATCACCTGATAATTGAGGTGATTCATTAGCAAAACCACCTTTTGCAGTAGGGATACTATCAACATAAGGAAGGTAAGGTTTAATATCTACAACAGGCGTTCCATCTAATAAATCACAACCTAATAAATGTAAAATAACATGCGTCTTTTGGATTTCAATTTTTTCAAGTGTCACTACCGATAATCCTAAAGGATTTGGGCGAAATGTAGAACGAGAAGCAAAGACACCCACCTTCGCATTACCCCCTAAACGCGGTGGACGCACCATCGGCTTCCACCCTTGTGCTAACGTTGCATGAAATACAAATTGAATCCAAATATGCGAAAAGCCGGCTAATTCACGTACACTTTCTTCTCCAAACTCATGATTAAGCATCAACTGTGCTTTGGCATCGTTTACTAAACCCGGTTGACGGGGTATGCCAAATTTTTCCTTGTAACAAGAAGAAATGATACCGATGGAAGAAAATTCAAAACTATTCATGTTTTTTGATTATACTTTAGGATATGAAGTTAAAAAGTAAAAAGTCATGAGTAAAAAAATAATATACGACATCCGTGTATCCGTTAGTACTCATTATGTCGAAGCAGAATCAAAACCAGAAACTAATCTGTATATTTTTGCATATACCATTACGATTAAAAATTACGGTAATATTGCAACAAAACTACTCACTCGGCATTGGGTTATTAATGATGCAAATAGTCGTACTCAAGAAGTACGAGGCAAAGGTGTCGTTGGCGAACAACCCCATTTACAACCGAATGAATCATTCGAATACACCAGTGGCACCATGTTAGAAACCGCCGTAGGTTCAATGCAAGGAACATTTCAAATGGTGGCAGATGACGATCACCATTTCGATGCCATTGTTGAGCCATTCACTCTTGCGATGCCCGGAATGCTACATTAAAGGGCATCTCTATTAAT
>CAZMWD010000046.1:0-11197 GCA_964569685.1 uncultured Cocleimonas sp.
TTTCTTACTTTCTCAAGCTGCTGTATCAACCATGTAAAATCATCGCCTTGTTCAAAATTATTATCGTACAGTAATTTATGCAAAGCATCCGATGGCATATTCAGTTGATTAGAAAGTAGGTTTATTTGTTCTTCTTTACTGTAATTAGACCAACCAGGGTGGACGCGGGTTAAGCGTTGTAGCAGTGCTTGGCGGGCGCTATCAATTAGCCGTTGTTTTTTATCGTGCTTCCAATAGTAATTGCCACTACTGGTGATGTGTTCGTTGAGGCTACGGCGGTCTTCTTGCAGTTTAGGAATGACTGGACCAAAACGCCGACTGGCTTGTAATATCCACAAAAATAAAAACAGGGCTAATGTTAATATCAATGCCCATGCGTGCTTCCATAGTAGATTCCAGAGCGATGCCATTTCATCATCATGGATTAACCATACCGTTCTGGGTTGCTGAATATCTTTTTGATAGCCACGCACCAAATGCCAAAATATTTTTGCATGATCGGATTTTTCGATTTGATAGTTTGTAAAAAAGTCCATATCAGAAATAAGCGTGACTAAGCCATCGCCTACTTTTTTGCGAATAATAAAGTTTCCCGTTTTAAGTTTGACCTGTTCGGTTTGATACGAAGCATTTTGATCTGGATCATCAAGTACTAAATTCTCATACAAATTCATTTGTATTTTTAGGGGAGTAGCCACACCTTTAAGTGAGATTTCATATTCAATTATATCTTCAACTTTGGTTTTTAAAAGTGATGCTAAAACTTCTTCAGTTTTGTTTTTCTTCTTCTTGTCCTCTTCTTCATCTAAGTAAATACGCTCACCCGAATGAACGCCAAGTAAGCGTTGCAAAGGATCACGACTGTCTTTATTCGATAGCCTCTCATTAATTTCTTTTTCTACTTTTTTATCGCCACCATCACTACCACCACTATAGTACCAATCAGAAGTTGAACGCGCGATAAGATGCCCGCCAGACTCAACCCATTCTAATAATTCTTCGGTGCGTGCTGTCGATAAGCCTGTGCGTTTGGTGGTTATAATCATCACCGTGTCACGATTAGGAAAGCCCCAGTCAGTTTGCAAACTGTCTTTCTTAATAGCGGGAATGCCCATGCGTTTTAAAAATAAGCGACTGGCATAATAGGGGTTTCGACGTGCTTCATTAAGTAGACCGCTATGAATTTCGACTTCTTTGTATTCATGTGTTTTTAAGAAATTGTAAACGCTCGCACCGATGATTAAAGCTACCAATAAAACAATTAGTAGCGTAGCGGTACGATTGCTAATACCTGCACTCATGCTTGTAGATCCTGTTCTTGTTGATCAGCATCACTTTTTATTGCGAATTGTGTTGCCCATGAATCAAATAAATTTTGCATGGTGTTATTCATTTCATCATCGGGGGTACGGTGCGCATAAGCGATGCGTTGCCATTGAATAGTGAGTGTTTGTAGATACGATAACTTTTCAGATGTGATGATGTTACTGGATTGTTTGAGTACATCGCCTTCGGTGTGGCTGTCTTTTAGTTTGACCTTTTCATCATTGATTAAGCGTACTAACGCGCCACGATAAAGTAGGCTAAGTGAGCCACGATGATCACCGTTTTGCCATTTTTGACGAGCCTCTGCAATAATATCATCGGGGAGAGAGTCAGGTCGAACATCCATGCCAAACATGATTTCGGGAGCTTCATATTCTTCTTTTACGTGTTTGCTGGTTTGAAATAAAGGCAACCATTTATCACGAAAATAATAGATTAAAAAGATGCCAACTAATACGACGAGCCATAATAAACCTTCAAATAAAACCGCTAAACCTATGGCAGATGCATCTGCAAGTGTTTTTAAAAGTTCAAAGAACCAATTGTTTGATTCGTCTACTTCCTCCTTCTCCTCTTTTTCAATCGGAACCCAGCGCATCACTTTCTTTTTGTCATTAAGGTTATCTGTGAGCATTACCTCTTCAATAACTTGTTTAGACTTTTCCGCACTTTGGCGTTCTTTCACTAATATTTCGGACGCTTCTTCGGCTTTAACGGTTGATGTGGGTGTAAATGATGCGCCGATTAAAAAACAAGAAATAAGTAGGGTGGGTAAAATATTTTCACTTAGTTTTTTGAAACGTTGATTCATTTTTCTAAAATCAAGTTCTATATCCCACGCTTCTAACTGAGTGCGACGGTTGATATACAGTGCAAAGTTTCCTGCGACATAAAAAGGGTGAATAAACGTTACCACAACAACGTAAAATACCGCCATCAACACATCAAGCCATTCTTGGTATTTGATGCTTTGGGAGAAAATGCCTTCCAATAGGTCACTGGAAATATGCGAAGGTAGAAACATCAACATTAAAACAAACAGTGATAAAAACAGGATTAATTCTACCAACCATAAACCAATGGTCAGCCACACAGCCTGAGAATGTGCGGCAATGTGGAGTACATTTTGGCGGTCAGAACGTGGTGCACCACGTAATTGTTCGAGTTGCCAAATGGGTAAATTAAAACCACGCGATAATGATAAACGCCGGAAAGTGATGCTTTGGAAAAAACCGGTATTCCAAATCAGTGAAGGCAGGGCTTGCAAAGCCTGTTTGGTGCTTATTTCATCATTAAACATGCGGTGGCTGATTATGTGTAAAAGCAACCGATCATAGAGTGGTTTAAACCACCAAAAGATGATTGCTGCGAGCCAGTAGTGTTCCGTCGGCATAAAATAAAATAACGGAATAGCGATGCCAAAGGTGAGAATGGCAAGCGGTAAATAAAGCGATTGCCACCATTCTTGCACCATTGCAAAACCTAGATCGACCGCTTCCCACACACTGCGCAGACGAATGTTGGTATTGATATTATCGGGACTCATGGTGCAAAGGATCCGCTATCGTCATTCGTATTGTTATCAAGGTGGGTTGTTGTATTAGTGCCGCGACCCACAAACCAAAAATAAGCACCTACCAGTGTCCATAAAATTGCGCCAACCACATATTTGATCATCACCGGCATCACCATGGATGACCAGAATGCCTCAATAAATGCGGCGAGAATAAACATAGTCGCAACGCCATACATCATCGTAACTGCTGATTTACCATCATCAATTAACGCGCGCTTACGGGATTTTCGACCGGGCATAATCAACGCCCGTGCCAGCATTAAACCCGCCGCTGCGGCTAATACAATGGCATTAAGTTCTAAGGAACCATGCCCAACCACAAAGCCATAGAGCGTGTCGATAAAACCTAAGTGGGTAAGATGCCCAAATACAGCACCGATAAAGATACCGTTAAATAGCGTAAAGAATAAAGTACCAATGCCATATAACATACCGCCCGCAAATACCTGAAAGCCGATGCCTGTGTTGTTTTTGATATAGTGACCAAACATCAATACATCAGAATCGGATTCACGCTCTCTGCCAAGCCTGCTGTGCAGATCAGGGTCGTACATTTCTTCCATACTGCGTAGTTGATCACCGCTCATAATGCTGTAGGCAATATCAGGGTTAATTTGTATGGCGATAATAATGGCAATAAAGGGCACATAAAATAACGCTGCAGCAATACTCACCACCTTCCATTCTTTGCGCACCAATGCCGGAAACCCACCACTGAAATAACGCATAATGTCACGCATTAAGTGGGTGCGACTGCTGTATAACGTTTGATGCCCACGCACCACTAATTTGTTTAAACGTTCCACTAAAATAGGGCTGTACATACGAGAGTTTGCTAAGGCGAAATGGTGACAAATTTGGCGATAAGCATGGGGTAGATCAATATCTGCGGGTTTTTCAACGGGCTTTTTCTTACTGTTTTTTGCCCAGCGCGAGAGTGCTTGATAATCCAGCCATTGTTCAAAATCTTGCCAAAGTTGTTGATGCTTGTCGATGAATTGTGTTTGTTTTACTGCGCTCATTCTCGTCTATTTCCTGTCGCCCATAATCCAACTAGCGATACCCAATAATTTTTTAGTGGGTTGCTGTTGATCATCTTCTACCAGCTTTCCTGTGAGTAAGGCTAATTCATCCGCGCGCTCTTCAGTTAAGTACGCATTGCGCTGATGAAAACGAATCAATGATTGTTGTTCTGAGAGTTGAAGTGCTAACGGGGGTGCAACGGGTACAATACCGTGTTTATCATTGTTTGTGTCGTTATTAACAATCGGGTATTCCAACGGTTTATGCAGTACCACCGTATTCGCAACCAAATCACCAATGCGCTGAAAACGCTTAGTAAGCAACATGCTGATAAAACCAAACCCATAGAAGAAAGGCAGAAAATCAACAAAGCGTAGCAGGTTTCGAATTATGGATGCCGCTGGCGTAATCGGGCTGGCATTTTCCATCGTGACATAAAGATCGAATGACTTTTTTCCCGGCGTTTGTCCATTTTTATACAGTTCAAAATAAACGGGATAAAACCATTCCAACAAGAAGGAAATAATCATCGCAATACCCAGCCCTGTTTTCCCCAGAAACGCCAGCGCAGTAAAAAACACCGCATTAATTCCAATGCGAATCATAATATCAATCATCCACGCCAGCATACGCGGCACAGGGCCGGCGGGGGATAGCCGTAAGCTGATACCTTCGGGAGTATTAACGTGGTAAAGAGTGTCTAGCGCCATTAATTATTTTTGTTTGTATAATTTGAAGTGCGAATAAGTATATTGGAAGTGGTGGTATTGGCAACCCTAATTATGCGCTAATTTTTATTGGGTTTACGTCATTTATAAATTATCAAAAATTAGAGATAAACGGTTTCTTGCAAGGCTATCTATTAGAACTAGGTGGAAGCGGTACTAACCGGTAATATATAGAGGCTGTCTATTTATTGAGCTTCTATCAAACAATCCTCCACCAGTTGTAATTTTACTTTCTCCTGAGCTATAGCCTTGGCAATTACTTAAATACTCAATACGATAATTACCAGAGCCTATTTTTTCTGTAATAATAGCTTTGCAGGCGTGGTATCTACCCCCTAACCATAAAAAGCCATCTTGATTCCAATGACACGTATAAACTGTATCTCCTCGGTCATATGCAAAGCTAGTTGATGAAATAAATAGTGTGGATACTACCGAAAGGACAAGTAAAAAATTTTTCATTTTGAAAATTCCACGCCCAAATTAAAAGAAACTGCAGGGTATGGACGCTTATAACCTAACAGTTTATTAATCCTGACGGCTGGTCTCCTCAATGTAAGAGTGAACACATAGCTAAATAATAGGAAAAAGGAGTTAATATTAAAAAGCTCATTTCTTATGTCATTTTTGATACCGTAAAACACTTGATTACTATGAAGTACACATTGTTTAGCTACTTTGGTAAACTATAGGCATAAACACTAATTTCTAAATTGTGGTAGTGAATGAGGTAATAAATGAGAACAGCAAGTGAAATACAAACAGAAATAGAAGCTCTTCCACGTAAAGAGTATGTAAAGCTTGTGAGCTGGTTTACTGAAAGAGACTGGGGAGTTTGGGACAATAAAATTGAAGAGGATTCCCAGAATGGGAGCCTTGATTTCCTAATTGATGAAGCGTTAAATGAAAAAGCGACTGGAAAACTTAAGGAATTATAGTGCATAAGGCTACTTCTCGTTTCTGGTCATGTTTTAATAAACTACCAAAAGCAACTCAAAAGTTAGCTCGAAAAAACTTTTTGTTGTTAAAAGAAAATCCAAAGCACCCGTCTTTACACTTTAAGAAAGTTGGCAAGTTATGGTCTGCAAGAGTTGGTAGAAACTATCGAGTACTTGCCATGGAAGATAGGGTTTATGTTCAACTCATTTTCCTTGGTATTAAAAAGGCAACCCGAAGGTTGCCTTTTTAATGATTGTGAAAAGAGTGTTTACTCAATTCCACCATCCATTTCATCTTGCCATTTCTTTAACTCGTCCCATTTTCCATCAGCCGCAAGCTTTGCTTGCTTTGCCCATGTACCAGGGTTCATTGCGCCGAACTTGCCGTCGGCTTCATCAAGAATCTTTTGAATAGCAGGCACTTTCGCTTTTGCTAAATCAGCGAATGTTGCAAGACCTGCGGTTGCTAATGCTTCAGCAGCTTTTGGTCCGATGCCTTCAACCTTAGTTAAATCATCTGCGCCTGTTGATTTCTTTGCAGTAGGCTTTTTAGTTGCTGCTTTAGCTGGGGTTTCCTTTTTAGCTGGAGCGGATTTTTTCGCAGCTGCTTTAGGAGCAGCCTTTTTAGCTTCTGTTTTCTTAGTAGCAGGTTTAGCTGCTGCTTTTTTAGGCGCTGCTTTCTTAGTTTTAGCACTTGTTTTTGCATCTGAGTCAGCATCAGCTGCTTGTGTCTTAGGTATTGCTTTTCTTTCTGGAGAACCTTTACCATTAATATTCTGAATTTGAATTTGCGTAAAGTTCTGACGATGACCTGTACGCTTTTGATGATGCTTACGTCGTCTAAATTTAATAATCTCTACTTTCTTAGCACGACCATGTGCAATGACTTCTGCTGCTACTTTTGCGCTAGCAATAAAAGGCGTGCCAACAGTGATATCATCACCATCTGCAATCATGAGTACTTCTTCGAAATTAAAGGCTGCGCCAATTTCGGCATCCAGTGTTTCTACTTTGAGAACATCACCAGGCATAACGCGGTATTGTTTACCGCCTGTCTTGATTACTGCGTACATTTTATTATTCCTTCGAATACGAGTTTGGGGTATATAAAAACATGTGAAAAACTCACATAGCTAAGCCGCGCGATTAGACTCGAAACCACTTGTATTGTCAAGGCTCAAGCTGTATTTTTGAAAAATAAAACTCAAGACTATATTGAAAGGTAGTAATTTATCAAACAAGAAGACCTAATCACAAGTGTTGCAGATGCTTTGCAGTTCATCTCGTATTACCACGGCGAAGATTTTGTGCGCGCCATGACAAGCGCATGGGAGAAAGAAGAGTCGCCATCGGCTAAAGATGCGATAACCCAAATTTTAGTCAATTCACGGATGAGCGCAGAAGGGCATCGTCCTCTATGCCAAGACACGGGAATCGTGGTTGTGTTCTTAAAAGTGGGTATGGATGTACGTTGGGATAACGCTACAATGTCTGTAGAGGATATGATCAATGAAGGTGTGCGCCGTGCGTATTCTCACCCCGATAATGTGTTACGTGCATCCATTATGGCGGACCCCTTAGGCGCAAGAACTAATACCAAAGATAATACGCCAGCCGTGATTCATACCCAAATAGTGCAGGGCGATAAGGTTGAAGTGCAGCTTGCCGCCAAAGGGGGAGGATCAGAAAATAAAGCCAAAATGGCGATGTTAAATCCCAGTGATTCATTGGTGGATTGGGTGGTTAAAACCGTGCCGACGATGGGCGCAGGTTGGTGTCCGCCCGGTGTATTAGGTATTGGTGTCGGCGGTACTGCCGATAAAGCAGCGGTGTTAGCTAAACAATCATTAATGGCAGAGATTGATATTCAAGAGCTTCGAGAACGTGGGGCGAAAAATAAGGTTGAAGAACTGCGTTTAGAGATTATGGATAAAGTGAATAATTTGGGTATTGGGGCGCAGGGTTTAGGTGGTTTAACCACGGTGCTGGATATAAAGATTTTAGATTACCCCACCCATGCGGCATCCTTGCCCGTGTGTATGATTCCCAATTGTGCAGCAACGCGACATGCGCATTTCACATTGGATGGTTCGGGTGCAGTAACACTGACACCACCGGATTTAAGTATTTGGCCAGAATTTACTAAGCAACCTTATCAAGCAGGTGAGCAAGCTAAACGTGTTAATTTAGATACGATTACGCCAAAAGATATTCAAAGCTGGAAGACAGGCGAAGTGCTATTACTTTCTGGAAAAATGTTAACAGGGCGTGATGCGGCGCATAAACGCATGGTCAGTTTATTGGATGCTGGAGAAGAATTACCCGTTAGTTTAAAAGGAAAGTTTATTTACTATGTTGGCCCTGTTGATCCAGTAAGGGATGAAGTGGTTGGCCCTGCTGGTCCAACAACCGCGACCCGCATGGATAAATTTACGGAACAGATGTTATCTCAAACAGGTTTGCTCGGTATGATTGGTAAAGCAGAACGTGGCCCTGTGGCGATTGAGGCGATTAAAAAACATAAAAGTGTTTATTTAATGGCGGTGGGCGGCGCGGCTTATTTGGTATCTAAAGCGATTATTGGCGCAAAAGTGTTGGCCTTTGAAGAAATGGGCATGGAAGCCATTTATGAATTTGAAGTGAAGGATATGCCAGTAACGGTAGCGGTGGATTCATTAGGGGAGTCGGTACATAAAACAGGGCCTGCAAAGTGGCAGAAAGTAGATATTTCAGCACTTTAGTCGCCTATTTTTTTATGTTAATATAGATGCATATTAATATTTATGTATAAAATGGTGCGTATTATGTCAACAATCAGAAAAAACTTTGTGTTAGAAGCAGGTGTCGCAAAACATCTTGAAGAGATTTCTCGCGTTGCAGAACAATCAATGACGTATATTGTGCAAGAGATGATTGAAGAGCGTTATAAAAAAATCAAAGTAAATAAACGTTTAGAAGCATTAAAACGTATGAGTAACAGTGCATCTGGTTTGTTAACGGATAAGAGTGTGCAAAGCATTAAAAGTGAACAGCGCGTTTAGGTCTAATTAATGTATCAGCGTGTCTTTCTCGATGCTAATATCCTCGTCGATATTTATGATGATACCCGCATATTTCATCACGATAGTTTAAAGGCAGTTACATCATTGGCATCGTATTACGATGTCGAACTTTTCACCCGTTGCGATATTATTACTACTTTGTATTACGTGCTTTCAAAGAGCGATAAAACTCAAGCCTTAAACACTATTATGGATATTACCGAGCTGTGTACGGTGGTGGAATTTTCCAATAAAGAAGTGGCTGAAAGCTGTCGTTTAATGGCAGAAGAATCAAAAACCTATAAAGATTTAGAAGATACGATACAGTTAGTGTTGGCGCAAAAAGCTCAGTGTGATTTGATTTTATCAAATGATAAACATTTTATTAGCTCCGAAATTACATTGTTAAGCAGTAAAAAGTATGTGAAAGATACCGTTTAACGGGGAGAGAGTGTTCTAATTTAATTATAAAGTTAAATTCTGTTCGCTCTCAAAGTACCGTTCCTCACCCGTAATCGGGTCAATAAACGCAATCGACTTCGCTAGTAATTGTAATGGGCTAGAATAATCCTCACCTTTGCAGGGTAATAAGTCTGGATAAAATGAGTCATTTAAAATAGGCATTCCTAGTGACATCATGTGTACCCGTAACTGGTGTTGCTTACCCGTCACGGGTTTTAGCCTAAATTTTGCAAAATCACCTTTTGTTTCTTGTATTTCGATGTGTGTTTCTGAATTAATCTCATCATCACTTTCGACATCAACTTCTTTCATAATAAAAAAGGGATCGCTTTTTTCGATTCGGCTTTTATGCGTTAGTGGAAACTCATTTCTTTCTGCGTTTGTAAAAAGAGCAATGGCTTCATAGGTTTTATCCACTTCTCGTCTTTGAAACAAGCTTTGATAAGCCCCGCGCACTTCTTTATTGCAAGTAAACATCACAACCCCCGCCGTTTCCCGATCAAGCCGATGAATCGGGCTGATTTCTTCTATTTGAAAATGATGTTTTAAACGCGCCAGCAAACTTTCTTTTACATAACGCCCGCCGGGTGTTACCGGAATAAAGTGCGGTTTATCAACGACGATAAAATCATCATTTTTAAAGAGTATTTTTTCTTTGAAAGGGATTGCAGGTTCGTTGGGAATTTCACGGTAATAAAATAGAAAAACGTCACTTTGATACGGCGTGTTTTTATTAAAAGCTTTGCCAGATTGATCAACAATATCACCGCGCGTCATACGACCTTGAAGAATTTCTGGGCTTATAAAGGGAAAGCGTTCAATTAAAAAATCCAGAACTGTACTCCAGTTACCCTCGTTATTTTTAGGTAGCCAGACGCGACTAGCAGATACACCTTGTCGCATGGGGAGAGGTGATTTTAATTTTTGTTTTTTAGGATTGCTCACGCAATCTATTTAACCACTGTACTATTCTCTTATCTACCCAGTATTCAACATTAAACAAATGTTTTCCGCTCACAAACCCAACATGACCACCAAAATCTGAAAGCTCTAATTCAACCGATAGCGATAATTCATCTTCATCTGGCACGGTATGCTCCCACATAAAAGGATCATCTTTGGAATGTAAAATAAGTGTGGGTTTTTGAATGTGTTTTAAAAATTGGCGACTACTGGATTGTTGGTAATAATCATCCGCACCATTAAAACCATGTAAGGGAGCGGTGACTTTATCATCAAACGTATAAAAGGTGTTGAGCTGATCTACATCCACATCCAGTGGGGAAGGCTTATCAGTAAATTTTTGTTTGTACTTTTTCTGGCAACTAGAAATGAGATGTTTTTGATAAACACGTGAAAAACTTTTTTCTAAACGATCACCCGCATGTTCTAACTGGAATGGAACAGAAACAGCAATACCGGTTGTAACGGGAGCATCATCCATTTGTTCGCCCAACCATTTAAGCACGACATTACCGCCGAGAGAAAAGCCAATGACTGCAAACACACCTTGTTGATATTGCGTTTGTAGATAGTTGATGACCTGCTGTAAGTCTTCTGTATCGCCACTGTGATAGCCGCGTGGAAGGCGATTGATTTCATCACTACAACCACGAAAATGTATAAAACAAACACCGTATCCTTCATTGTCTAGTTGTTTGATCAGTGGTTTTACGTAAGCTGATTCTATCGAACCTTCAAGCCCATGAAGTAGAATAACGATCGGTTTATCGTTGATATTCGTGGTGACTAAATCAAGGAAATCACCATCGTCTAATTCCAGACGTTGATTGTTTAGATCAATATTCGGTATGGATTTGAAGCTAGAGCCAATGAAGCTAGAGCCAATAAAGGTACTAAAACGCGAGCGAAAAAAAGTCCCCCAAAGCGTTTGTAAATGAGGGTTAGAAAGCCCCCAAGCAGGTTTGAATTCACTTTTAATAATAGGCATGACTTTATGACTCACCCAATATCAATGGGTTCATTTTGATCGCATTTTAAACAGTTGAGGGTTTCCCCAATTTTCTCTGCACGCGTTTTAGCACTCACCACCCAAGGACGATTAATAAAAGGCGGTTGATGGCGCACATGCTGACCATGATG
>CAZMWD010000047.1:0-11144 GCA_964569685.1 uncultured Cocleimonas sp.
ATGTGAAAGATGATAAGAAATACCCTTGGGTAAAGTTTACTGATTAATTAATTCTGACAAAACATTTTGGTGTCAATCGAACCTTTGATCTTTTTCAATTATCTTTTTATGAGTCCAATGAGGTTTATTATTTGACTCACTTGGGGTTTTCTAACTGAGTATTTAATATTGAACTCTCCTTTTTTAAAGTAAAAGTGTCCGTTTTAGCTAAGGCACATCATTTTATTCACTATTTACAAACATAAAAAAAGCGGGCAATGCCCGCTTTTTTTATAATGCTTACAAATTAGCCGTTATTTAGTCCAGCTTTTATAACCATCCATTTTATGATCTACACCATCAGCGTAACCCGCTTCATAAGCTTCTGTCACACGTTGCTCTTCACGCTCGGGGTTTACAAGGTATCCACCCTGCCAACCTTGTAAGTATTCAGCATCAACGCCTGCTTTTTCCATTGTAACTACTGCATCATAGTATTCTTGATTCATTGCTTAATTCCTCGGTTCTTAATCTGTAAAAATAACGATTCTGTAAATTAACATAAAATTAGTTAAACATAATATACTAATGTTGGTGCTTATAAAAGACGTAAAACAAACAACACACGAATGGAAAACTAATTTATTAAATTTAGCCGTAGTATACGCATCTATCAGCCATTCTGAATATCCCTATTGGGGTAAAGAATTTTGATTTATTCGCCCCAATCATTTAGCTTACGTTATATTATATTACCAGCACACAACTAAATTGAGACACTTATGACTGATACAACCCAACGCACCGATAACGAAGAAATGGATTTTTCCAGTGGTTTAGCCGCATTTGAAGCGAAACACTTCCCACGCGCCATGCAACTGCTCTCCCCTTTTGCCGATAAAGGCGACGCACATGCACAACACATGCTCGCAATCATGTATCAAAACGGTTTGGGCTGTGTCGAAAACCCATTGCAAGCCGTTGCTAATATGAAAGCCTCTGCAGAACAAGACTACCCGATTGCGCAACACGGGCTGGGTTTTATGTATATGCAAGGTGAATGTGTTGAAAAAAATGCAGAAAAAGCCGTTAAATGGTTTCAAAAGGCAGCCGATCAAGGATTACAAGGTTCACTAACGACACTGGCGATGATGTACGAACAAGGCGAAGGCGTAGAGAAAGACGTTGCAAAAGCCAAAGAATTATATAAAGCCGCAGGCTTTGATGACTTAGCATAAGGACTTTGGGATAAACATGGAAGATTCAATACTATACGTCATCTTCAACGGTAATCCCGTTCTGGAATTTGATCGACGCAAACCCGTACCCGGTCACCAACGTCAGTATTTAGACAATATGGATGCACGTATGGATAACGGCATTCAACTCGGTGACGATTTTATCAAAGCACCCAATGCGCTACAGCGGTCGCAATTTGTCGCTAATTCATTGGTCAATTCACTCTTAAAAAAAGAAGACAGTGTTGCCGTTGCAATGTGTACTTATCTTGCTAAACGGATGCCCGATTTACAACAGATCAAATGTGAAAGCGAAGAAAGTACAATTCTTGATAAAAAAGATGCCATTAAATCATTTCAAGATGATAAACAAGATATTGGGGTTTCTATCGAATTTGTATACGACCGTAATTACGAAAAAGCCCAACAGGAACAAACCGTTAAGTTTTTTAAGCCAGATGGTATAACCAAGCATTAAAGATCATTAATTACAGACTGAGTGCTACCACCTTTGAATCTACAACTCTTACTTTAAAGAAGGTGTCGCAAAGGTTAATCGTAGGTTGGTGCTGAGCTTGCGAAGCCCAACGATCAACGTCGTGTTGGGCTTCGTTCCTCAGCACCAACCTACAAAAGTACTTTTACAACACCCTCTTAAAAAGAAAGGGTGATCCTCATACCATCAAGTAAAAACATAAATGACAGACGAAAATAAACGCCACAAGACCCGTATGGAACGTAAAAAAACGGTTATTGATAAAAACATTAAAAAAGCAGACAAAGAAAAAGGATTATTACTGGTACTCACGGGTAACGGTAAAGGTAAATCCAGTTCTGCATTCGGTATGGTCGCTCGCGCATTAGGTCACGATATGAAAGTCGGCGTTTGCCAATTCATTAAAAGCCGTACTGATACGGGTGAAGAAGCCTTTTTTAATCAACAAGAAAACTGCGATTGGCATGTACTCGGTGATGGTTTCACATGGGATACCCAGAACCGTGAAAAAGATATTGCCACGTCTGAAAAAGGCTGGAAAATAGCGCAAGAAATGTTACAAAATCCTGAATATGATCTGGTTGTGTTGGATGAATTAACCTATCTTCTCAATTATAAGTATTTAGATAACGACACTGTGTTAAACGATATTCAATCCCGTATCAAAAAACAACATGTCGTTGTAACGGGTCGTGCTGCGAGTGATTTATTAAAAGAAAAAGCAGATACGGTTTCGGAAATAGCGGATATTAAACATGCCTACCGTGATGGAATAAAAGCGCAGAAAGGGATTGATTTGTAGAATTCGTAAGAGTTATTACTGCCCTCGCATAAATAGCTTATCCAATTGATCAATACTCATCTGCGTCCACGTTGGTCGTCCGTGATTACATTGCCCGCTTCGCTCGGTTCTTTCCATATCTCGCAATAAGGCATTCATTTCTGGAAGGGTTAAGCGATGATTTGCCCGCACCGAGCCATGACACGCCATTGTAGATAAAATTTCATTCATTTCTGTTTGGATACGATCACTGCTACCATGTTCTAATAAATCGGAAAGTACATCGCGTACCAGTTGTTCGACATTGGAATCTTTTAATAAACTAGGAACGGCGCGGATGGCAAGTTTCTCAGGCGCGAGTCGATTCAATTCAAAACCTAATTGCTCAAATGTCTTAGAGAATTCTTCAGCACAATCCCCTTCTTTTTGACTGACAGCTAAAGAGCTGGGCACTAACAAGGGTTGAGAACGTACATTATCTTCTGCCATACTTTTCTTTAGGTGTTCGTAGGTGATACGTTCGTGCGCGGCGTGCATGTCTACAACAATCAGTCCTGCAGAATTTTCAGCTAGAATATAAATCCCGTGTAACTGTGCTACAGCAAAACCCAGCGGTGGTACTTGCCCTGTTTCTTGATAAGTATTTTCATCGCTTGTCACTGGCATTGAAGCACTAACGCCAACAGATAATTTCTCGGAGAATTTTTCTGATAAAGGAGGTAGTTTTGATTGACCTAACTGAGGTGCAGTTGCGCCAGTTAAAGACGCACTAGACGACAAAGGCGCGCCAGCCAAAAAAGGCTCGTGCATTTTTTGATACACCGCCATCTGCTCCGCCACTTGTCCTGCTTGCTGCCCTTTATTAAGGCTATTAGAAACAGGTATACTTAAATTTTGTTGGGTCGGCGTATATTGAAACGATTGAGTGGATGACTCTTGCGAGGGTATCTGCGCTTGTGAACCATCGGTATTTGGCCTCACATCTGCCAATGCTTGGTGTAAGGTTCGATATAAAAAATCATGCACTAAACGAGCTTCACGAAAACGCACTTCGTGTTTCGTCGGGTGCGCGTTGACATCCACTTTTTCGGGCGCCATTTCTAAGAACAATACATAAGCCGGATGCCGACCATGATACAACACATCCTTATATGCTTGGCGCACAGCGTGAGTAACGATACGATCACGTATGATACGTCCGTTCACATAAAAATATTGTAAATCCGCTTGCGAACGAGAAAAGGTAGGCAAGCCCACCCATCCCCACAGTTTTAAACCTGCTGCTTCGTAATCAAGATACAAAGATTCTTGCATGAAAGCGGGGCCACACACCTCGGCTACGCGACGATCTGCACCCATTTTATCTTTAGCAGGTTGCAGGGTTAACACCGAGCGAGACCCATGGCGTAACGTAATACCTATTTGAAAATTACTCAGTGATATTTTTTTAACGACTTCGGATAAATGCTTAAACTCGGTGTTTTCTGTTTTTAAAAATTTACGCCGTGCGGGTACATTATAAAAAAGGTCACGCACATCAATCGTCGTACCTTTGGCATGAGCAACGGGTTCTGGCTCGCTGAATAATTCTTCGCTACTTTGACTTCGATTGCCCGTATCAGAGTGTTGTTGTGAAAGCATCCAACCTTGCTCACTGTCTTCTGTTTTAGAACTCACTGTCATACGTGATACGGATGCGATACTGGGTAACGCCTCACCACGAAAACCCAAAGACATCACCTGTTCTAAATCATCTAATGAGGCAATTTTGCTGGTGGCATGACGGCTTAACGCTAATGCCAATTCATCTTTGGGAATACCTTTGCCATTATCGCGAATACGAATGCGCTTAACGCCACCCTGCTCTATCTCAATTTCTATCTGTGTAGAACCTGCATCAATTGCATTTTCAAGTAATTCTTTGACCACCGACGCAGGGCGTTCGACCACTTCGCCAGCGGCGATTTGATTAACAAGATGTAGGGGAAGCTGTTTAATCGACATGGTGCTTAATAAAAAATAAAATATTTCAATGTAATAAAAAGCTATTAAACCACAGAGAACACAGAGTTCACAGAGATAAACAAAACCTAATTATTCCTTTGTAAACTCTGTGTCTCTTTCTTTGTGGTACTTTCCGTGTCTTCCGTGGCAAAAAATATTTTTCTAAAACTCAGCTTTTAATTCACGACTAAACAATTCTTTAACCGCTTCTTTAGGATCTAAATTTTTATAAATAACCCGATGAACCACGTCACAAATCGGCATTTCAACGCCTGCTCGCTCGGCTAATACGCCAATACAGTGAGATGATTTTGCGCCTTCGACCGCTTGACCAATTTCTTTAATCGCAGATTCGGTATCCTGCCCTCTACCCAGTGCTAGACCTAAACGTCTGTTTCGCGATTGATCGTCCGTACAGGTTAAAACCAAATCACCTACACCCGAAAGCCCCATAATAGTGTCATGTTCTGCACCCATGCTTTCCGATAGGCGCATAATTTCTGCCAAGCCACGAGTAATAATGGCAGCACGTGCATTTGCGCCAAAACCTAAACCATCTGAAATACCGGCAGCGATAGCCAGTACGTTTTTAACAGCACCGCCGAGTTCCACACCCAAGACATCGTTGCTGGTATAAACCCGATAATTGCCCCCTTGAAAAGCAGCCGCTGTGCTATGTGCTAATTCGGGGGTTGATGCCGCCGCCGTCATCGCAGAAGGCAAGCCTCTTGCCACTTCGCTGGCAAAGGTGGGACCTGATACCACACCGTAGGGCACGTTATCACCCAGTTCTTCTTCCAGCACTTCGTGCAATAGTTTACCTGTACCCAGCTCCAACCCTTTGGTTGCCCACACAATTGTATGATCAGGCGTTAATAACGGTTTAAGTGTTTGTAATAATGAGCGAAAACCATGACTGGGAATCACCACCAATTGATCACTGGCATGGTTCATCATGACATCTATGCTATCGGTACAGTGAAGATTATCAGGAAAAGGAATACCAGGAAGGTAATGGGTATTTTCACGCGCCTCGTCATAATGCGCGATATGCTCTGGGGTATAATCCCAGAGCATCACTTCTAACCCGTTGCGAGCTAGTTGTAAAGCCAAAGCCGTACCCCACGAACCTGCGCCGTAAACAGAAATTCTACTGGGTCGATCTGCCTTCATTTATTTTAGTCCTCGCTTATGTATCTGCGGGTGTAGCTCCGTTATTATCAGCAGGGTTCGCATTCGCTTTCTCTTCTTCTAATCGTTGCGCGTAAAGCGCATCAAAATTAATCGGCGATAAATGCATTTCTGGGAAACTACCTTTAGAGACTAAGTTAGACACCACTTCACGTGCGTATGGAAATAAATTAGTCGGACAAAAACTTGCCAATAAATGATTCAACTGCTCTTGCGGATACCCTTTAATCATAAACGTACCCGCTTGGTTTACTTCTACCAAAAATGCGGTCTTTTCTTTATCTTTCACCGTAACCGTCAGTTGCAAAACCACCTCGTAATGATCATCACCCAAAGGCGTCGATTGCGTGGTTAATTGCAAATTAGTCTCAGGATTCCATTCTTGTGCAAAAATAGCAGGGCTATTAGGTGATTCGAACGAAATATCTTTTACATAGATACGTTCGATAATAAATTGTTGTTCTTGATCAGCAACGTTTTGTGTTGCTGCATCTGTATTCTCATCTGCCATTGTGTTAATCCTTTAAACTTTTTAAATTACTTTGATTGTTACGATTTTGATCCGCTTGTACTTATACTTGCACTTAAACTTGCATTTAAAAGAATATCAAGCTCCCCATTACGATCTAACAATGCCATATCATCATAACCACCAATATGCTCATCATTTATAAAAATTTGTGGTACAGAAGTCCGCCCGCTTAACTCTTCCATTTTAACCCGCATCATAGAATCATTACTGACTAATATTTCTTCATACTCTACTTTCTTGTTCTTTAATAGTCGCCTAGCGCGCATACAATAAGGACAAAAACGAGTCGAATACATTACAACCTGAGCCATCATTACAACCTAACGTTTGCTTAAAGGAAGGTTTGCTGATTCCCATGCCATAACGCCACCGCTAAGATTTGAAACATCTTCAAATCCTGCTTTAGTTAACAGTTTACAGGCATGCCCCGAACGACTACCACTTCGGCAATAAACCAACACCGGTTGATTTTTATGTTTTTCTAAATCGGCAATTCGGGAAGGGAAATCCCCTAGCGTAATATGACGTGCGCCTTTAATCATACCGCCGTCTGCTATTTCTTTATCCTCTCGAACATCCAACGCTAAGACATTGTCTTTATTTAATAAAATAACCGCCGCATTAACCCCCAGTTGCTTATACTTACGGGTTAAAACAGATATTTCGGTTTTTAATATAAAGGCTAACACAGCAAAAAAGCCGGCGACAATTAAAAAATTATTTTGTGCGAAATCTATATATTCTTGCATGAGACTTAGTATGAGAAAGAAATAAAGCGATAAGATAACCGCCTAAGCACCTTGCGTAAAGCCTTAATGCTTTTATTATGCTTTTATTTTATTATTTTTGCTGATTGTAATAAATATTTGTACTAGGAGCCTGTCCGAGAATAGAAATCGTAGCGAAAATCACAGAGAAGTCATAAGGTGAGTTTATCGAATGAGGCGAATAGCACGGCTATTTAACGATTTCGATAATCTCACCTTATGGATTGTATGGGATTTGCAGTAGGTTCTCTATTCTCGGACAGGCTCCTAGGAGGCTGTCCGAGAACTAAGATTGAAACGAAAATTTCAGAAATATTATAAGGTGAGTTTATTGAAAGAGGCGAATAGTCGTTCTATTTGACGAATTCAATAAACTCAGATTATGATGTTTCTGGAATTTGCAGTCAATTTCTAGTTCTCGGACAGGCTCCTAGCGTACACTACAGAATACGTCCTGCATCATGCTGATCAATTTTAACGTTCTTGCATCCGCCACACGATAAAAAACACGGTTAGCCTCTTTTCTTGAACCTAAAATCCCCTTGTCGCGAAGAATCGCAAGATGTTGAGAGATATTACTTTGTGATGTGCCCACACATTCAACTATGTCTTGAACGCTGACTTCGTTGCCACCCAGAACACATAGAATTTTTAATCTTAAAGGATGAGATATTGCTTTTAATGAACGAGATGCTGTTTCAACATCTTCTTCTCTCACTAATAAGTCACTCACTAATGTACAATTTTCATCAATACCTGTACTGATACTACTCATATTTTAATCCGCTTAATGTGTGACTGACAAACCGTTTAGTTGTTTACTTTTGCTTATTACTCTGCTGTTTATGCAAGTAAAAAAGTAGCTTATAATTATTTTCTTAATCTCTAATATTATAAAACAACAATACAATAATATACTTTTACAGCAAAGTCACTTGAAACCTACTAACCATGGATAAAAACTGATAAAATGCACCAAACTATAGGGGGAAATAGTTTGCATTTTTTTTCTAAACTACCGGCATTATCTAAGCTACCGGCATTATTTAAGCTACCGGCGCGAGTAGCAACGGTTGCTGCTATCACGAATTTAATATCGGTTTCAATCATGCGATTAATTATCGCTGGCATTACAGTGTCTGCACTAGTGACTCTGCCTTTATTAGCGCAAGCAGAAAATCAACAACGACAGCAAAAAAAACTACAACAACAAATCAATAGTGCAGCAACAAATCTTAAACATGCGCAAGCAACATCACATAAACTACATAAAAGCGTACTTAATGCCGAAAAAAAACTGAGCGATGCTTCCCGTCAACTGTACAGCACCGAACAAAAAATAAATAAGCTCGCCACCAAGCTAAATAGATCGAACGCTTTAAAACAGAAACTATATAAACAAACCGAACAAGAAAAAGGCGCACTTTCTCAACAAATGCAGGCACTTTACACCTCGGGCAAACAATCCCATCTACGGTTACTTTTAAAACAGGACGACCCTTCGGATATAAGCCGCACCGTTAAATATTTTGAATATTTAAACCTGCATCGTGTCAAACGTATTCATGAAATTAAAACCCGACTTGAAAAAATTCAAACCGTACAGTTGCAAATTAACGAAGATACGCTGGCATTAACTACCTTACAAAAGCAACAAGGCATCACCAAAAAAGAGTTAAAAAGTGCCGTTTCGCAAAGAGATAAATCGTACAAAAACCAACGAAAAGAAGTAACGACTAACAAACAAGCACTGGCTAAACTTAAAAATCAAGAAAGACGTTTACAAGGTGTCATCGCAAGGCTTGCAGCACAACAAGCAAAAGCCGATAGAATTAGAAAACAAAGGAAAAAACAAGCCAGAATTGAAAAGCAACGCGCTAAAAAAGCGACATCTAAGAACCAAAAAATCAAAAAACCGAAAAAAACTGCCATAGTAACCAAACCACATTTTGTACCCAATAAAGCATTCTCGTCCTTAAAGGGGAAGTTATCATGGCCGGTGCAAGGGCGTATCACCAAAACATATGGCAGCAGCAGAAACAGTAAACAAAAATGGAAAGGTGTGATTATCTCTGCGCCCGGTGGCACTAAAGTACGCGCGGTTGCACGAGGCAAAGTAGAATTTAGTGGGCGTTTAAGAGGGTATGGCTACCTCATTATCATTCGCCATGATAAAAACTACCGTAGCCTTTATGCCTATAACCGCAGTGTTTACAAAAAACAAGGACAGATCGTTAATGCCGGAGATATTATCGCTGCGGTTGGAAATTCCGGTGGGCGTTCACAAAATGGTCTATATTTTGAAATACGGAAAGGAACATCGCATCGAAACCCTGCTAGCTGGTTTAGGTAATAAAGGACATCTACTTTGTTAAAAACACTTTTTAAGCAAATACTTAAATTATTTTCAAACTAAACACGATTAATTTTTACACCAAAATGCTTATAAAATAGATAGTATTTTAGTGATATATTATTGATAATGATTTAGATAGTAGTCTTTCGTACATACATCTGGTTAACACTGTAAAAAAGAACATCGCATGGAGAAAATATGCAATCAAACAAAACAATCATTTCAGGTTTACTACTAGGCGGTGTGTTAGGTATCGCCATCACGAGTAATATGGATGTTTTTGCAGATAAAAACACAGACACTAAACGCGCTACATTACCGCTAGCACAACTCAAACAATTTTCTGAAGTTTACACCCGCGTCAAACGTGATTTTGTCGAAGAAGTTGATGATAAAAAATTAATCACCGATGCAATTCGTGGCATGTTAGCAGGGCTAGACCCTCATTCTGCCTACCTTGACGAAGAAGACTATACCGAATTACGTGTCGGCACATCGGGGCAGTTTGGTGGTTTAGGGATTGAAGTCGGCATGGAGAATGGCTTTGTAAAAGTGATCTCCCCTATTGATGATACGCCTGCGGAAAAAGCCGGTCTTAAACCCGGTGACTTAATTATTCGTCTGGATGATAAACAAGTAAAAGGCCTAACACTCGGTGATGCAGTTAAAATCATGCGGGGCAAACCCGGCGAGCCGATTGAATTACTGATCGTGCGTGATGGTGAAAGCAAGCCTTTCAAAGTAACCATTGTTCGCGCCATTATTAAAGTAAAAAGTGTCAAACAACGTTTTCTCGAAGCTGGCTATGGCTATATTCGTATTTCCAGTTTCCAATCCAAAACAACCGATGGTGTCAGCAAGGCAATTGCTATACTTAAAGAAGAAAATAAAGGTCAAATAAAAGGGCTTGTGTTAGATCTACGTAATAACCCCGGTGGCGTTTTAAGTGGTGCAGTGGGTGTTTCTGATATTTTTCTTAGTAAAGGAAAAATTGTCTACACCGAAGGGCGTGTCGCTGATTCTGTCATGCGCTACGATGCTACACCGGATGATCTACTCGACAATGCACCCATAGTCGTACTTGTAAATGAAGGCTCTGCATCCGCATCGGAAATTGTCGCGGGCGCATTACAAGATCATAAACGCGCCCTAATCGTTGGCGTAAAAACCTTCGGTAAAGGCTCGGTACAAACGGTCTTACCACTCGATGAGAAAACCGCAGTTAAGCTTACCACCGCTCGATACTTCACCCCATCAGGTCGCTCTATTCAAGCCAAAGGTATCGTACCTGATATTATTATAGAACCTTTAGAACTTGCCAGTAATGACAGTGACAAAGAAGACAACATTAAATCGTTATCCGAAGCCGACTTAAGTGGGCATTTAAGTAATCAAAACGGTGAAGAAAATGACACAAAAATAGAAAAACCACCGACTAATAACAAACAAGAAGAGGGTTCTGAGACGAGCACTGAACCTAGCTCTGAAAAAAAGAAAACAGAGAGCCTTGCTAAAACAGACTATCAACTCTTTGAAGCACTCAACATCCTTAAAGGCATGATTTTTGTAAAAAACAGGATGAAAATTAAAAGCTAGGAGGCTGTTGATTTTCTCTTTTAGGGCATGAAAAAGTATTCATAAAGTACTCGAAATGACTATTTCACCCCCTAAAACCTGCTGTTTTTAGGTAAATCCCCCTTAATTGGGCTTACTCTGAGAGAAAATCAACAGCCTGCTAGAGCCTCAAACACCATGTCACACACTCAAGCTCTCAACGTTCTCGTCCCACTTGCAACAGGT
>CAZMWD010000048.1:0-3043 GCA_964569685.1 uncultured Cocleimonas sp.
CATTTCCGTGGGTAACTTTTTAGCCATTGCTTGCGCAATTAAAGTCGCCTGTTGTTTTTTATGAATCACTAAGGAGCCAACCGCAGGTGCGGCTGCGCTGGGTCTACTCACGCAAACAACAGTATATTGGTTTTCATAATGTCGAAAACGGTGTTTAGTGCTATCCCATGCGCCTTGGTTGCGCGCCTCTTCTTGACACCATACTAATTCTTTAAGCTTTGAATAAGTGGCTAATATTTTCTCTAGCAGTTTTTCTGGAAAGGGATACAGTTGTTCGATACGAATCAGTGCAATATGTGAATGATCTCTGTTTTCATCATCCCTCGTTTGTAATAAATCATAATAAACCTTACCGCTACACAAAATGACACGGGTGACAGCAGATTTATTTTTGCTAATATTTTGTTTGTTATTTTTGTTATTTTTGTTATTAAAGCTTTCATCAATAATGGTACGAAAGCTGCCTGTGGCAAGTTCTTCAATCGTATTGACCGCCATCGGGTGTCGCAATAAGCTTTTGGGTGTAAATACAATCAGTGGTTTACGGTATTGACGAATCATCTGACGACGCAACATATGAAACGTTTGAGCCGGTGTACTGGGTACACAAACTTGCATATTTTGTTGCGCACACAGTTGTAAATAACGCTCTAAACGCGCCGAGGAATGTTCTGCCCCCATGCCTTCTAATCCGTGTGGCAAAAACATGGTGAGCCCAGATAATCGCCCCCACTTTTGTTCGCCCGAACTAATAAATTGGTCAATCACCACCTGTGCGCCGTTGGCAAAATCTCCAAATTGTGCTTCCCAAATCACCAAGGTATTGGGGGATGATGTCGCATAGCCGTATTCAAATGCAAGTACCGCTTCTTCGGATAAGACTGAATCAATAATATTAAACTTTCCTTGATTATCCTTTTCTTTTAACACGTGCCTTAATGGAATCCATGCGCGACTTTCGATTTGACTGTGCAACACCGCATGACGGTGTGAAAAGGTACCGCGTCCACTATCTTGTCCGCTTAAACGCACGTGATAACCTTCGGCTAATAAGCTGGCATAGGCAAGGTTCTCGGCAAACCCCCAATCGACAGGTGCTTCGCCTTTTGCCATTAAATCACGTTTTGCCAATATTTTTGCAACGCGATCATGCAACACTATGTGTTTTGGCACGGCATGACAGTTCTTTATATATTCACGTAGCTTTTTAAGATCACAACGTGTATCCGCTGGGCTAGTCCAATGGCGATCTTTGTACACGTTCCAGTTCACCTTAAAGTGCTCTGGCACACTGCTGTAATCTAAAATATCAACCGCTTTTGTTCCCGATGCTATTTTATCTTTATAGTCTTGAATGCGAATGGTTTCTTCATTTTCACTGATCAAGCCTTCGTCAATTAATTTTTGAGCATATAACTTACGCGTAGTGGGTTTATTGCGTATTGCGGTATACATAATCGGTTGGGTTATTGCCGGTTCATCTGCCTCATTATGTCCATGGCGACGATAACAAACCAAATCAATCACAATATCTTTTTTAAATCGTAAGCGGTAATCCAATGCAATACGCGATACATACGCAACCGCTTCGGGGTCATCCCCATTGACATGCAAGATCGGTGCATTGATCATTTTCGCTACATCAGTAGGATAATACGTGCTACGACTGTCAGTTTGGGTACTCGTCGTAAAACCAATCTGATTATTAATCACCACATGCACTGTGCCGTGGATGCGATAACCACGGGTTTCTGACATATTAAATGTTTCCATTACCACGCCTTGTCCTGCAAACGCGGCATCACCGTGAATATTAATCGCAACGACTTGCCCGCCTTGATCCGAACGGTGGTCTTGACGCGCACGTACTGAGCCACACACCACCGGAGCAACAATTTCTAAATGGGATGGATTAAACGCCAGCGATAAATGCATGGCATCTTGTTCGGTTTGAATACTGCACGAAAAACCTTTGTGATATTTAACATCACCCATGGTTTCTTCGGAAATACCTTCGCCTTCAAATTCTTTGAAAATCTCATCGGGTGATTTACCCATAATATTGATCAGCACATTCAAACGTCCACGGTGCGCCATACCGAGTACAATCTCGCGGGTTTTTTGTCTGCCCGAATGGTGGATTAACTCATGCAATAAAGGAATTAAACTCTCACCACCTTCCAAAGAAAAACGTTTTTGCCCCACGTATTTTTTATGTAGATAACGCTCCAGCGTTTCGGCGGCAATGAGTTGATCAAGCAACATACTTTTTTGTTCTTGATTAACCTCAGGTTTTGCCTGACACGGCTCTAATTGCCCTTGAAACCAGCGAATTTCATCTCTATCGACAATATGCATATACTCAATACCGATACTATTGGTATAGGTATTGCGCAAGGCACGGTAAATATTACCCAAAGTGGGGGTATCATTTATATGAAAATTACCGGGATCAAATGATTTGTTTTGATCAACTTTATCGAGACGATAATGTTCCAGTGTTAATTCAGGCAAACGTGGTTGTGTTTTGCCTTCATATAAAGGATTGGTATTGGCAACCAAATGAGCAGAGGAGCGATAAGCCTCAATCATTTGCAATACATGCACCTGCTGTCTTTCGGTTTCTAAATCGAGGCTATTATCGGAACATTTACCATTATAATCACCCTGCTGAGAATGTAGCTTATATGTTTGAAATTGTTCACGTAAGGCACTATGCGTATCACCATTACAAAAATCAGCGGGCACGGGCATTTCACTAAAATAGTGTTGCCACTTTTCACTGACTGATAAAGGATCTTGTAAATAGTTCTCGAATAATGATTCTAAATAGGCCGCATTTTCCCCTTCGAGCATTGAATCGAATGTTTTATTTTTTGTTTGCTTTGACTCTCGTTCTGATTGTAAACGCTGATCCATCTGTGCCCCTTGTAATACCTAGATCCTGCAAGTGATAGATAATTGCTGTTTTTATTATAGTTGATTGTTCATAGTAAATCAGCAGAATCAAAATCGACAGGGACTGCTTTGTGATTAATTTTTA
>CAZMWD010000048.1:3143-11049 GCA_964569685.1 uncultured Cocleimonas sp.
TGATTAATTTTTACAGGCGTTTTAGTGATTATTAATTCAATAGGACTATCAATCACGTCAAAAGATACTTTACTGCCCTTTTTAATGCCTGATTTTTGACGAATTGTTTTAAGTATAGTGAGCTGCCCTTTACTGGTAACGGAAGTATGAAGCATATTTATTACCTTTTGACACAAGTATTACTCGGTAAGAATAACAAATTAGATGAACTTTACAAATAATCTATCTTCTTGCCAATTCTCGTGCAATTTTATTCCGTAATTTATATGGCACACTTTGATTCATCATCAATGCAAATGGCTTTAACTGACCATTTTCTTCAACGTAGCCTGCCAAGGTACTGACTTTATTTAATGTCCCTGATTTTGCAAATACACGAGGCTCTATTTCCGGTAATAAATGTTTCCAACGCTTAAATTTGTGTAATAACTCAACCAACTGTTGTGGTGATAAACGATTCGCCCGCGAAAGCCCTGCGCCCTCTTCTAATTTAAAATCTGACCAAGCAAACGTTTGAGAGAGTGTTTGATGCATATAACGTTGTACATCAATACGATTAGCAGCGCGTTGATAATACTCTGCACTCATCACAAGCACCAGTTGATTGGCGATAAAATTAGTTGAATATTTCATCATCGGGCGAATCATTTCGCCTAAGTTTTTACTATTGGTATGAATATAAAAAGGAGCTTGATTAGGAACCTGACCCGGCACAATCTGATCACTTACTTTAATACCTGATTGACGTAAAAAAGCACGTAAAATTTCCCCAAAATACAATTCTGCATTACGTGGATTACGTCCTGTATTGACACGTAGCTTGCCTTTGTTAAACCGTTTTGCCATCTTGCGTGCATAATTCGTTAACGGCGTTTGTGCTTCGCCCGATTGAATCTTGCCACCCACCTTGCGCACATTGACGGTATTAAAGTTTGCAGCTAAAGCAGAAGGTATTGCATCGTAAGGGTTATTGGTTTTACCCGTGCCTGGCATAATTAAGTCTTGCTGAAAAAAAGAGCTATCTAAAACAATCGTGTCTACTTGTTGAATCCCTTTTTGTTTTAATTGATAGGCAATTTTTTGAATTTCTTCAGATACTAAAAAAGGATCGCCTGTACCTTTAACGGATAAGGTGCGTGTTTGCGGATTCCAATAAAACCCTGTCTTAAAACGGTATTGCTCGCCCCCTTTAAAATGATTTAAAGCCAACCATGCGGTCACAATTTTAGTCGTGGATGCAGGAATATAAGATTTATTAGGGCTGCGCGATACAACGGTTTTGCCTTTAGAATCAAGCAGTAATAAACCTGCATTGTTAAGTTGTGAAAAATATTGTAAGCCCGTTTTTGCCTGTGCGATTGTTGGAGATAAAAATAAGCTTATTAATAAATAGAGTGTTATTAATTTTAAGTTTGAGTAAGTTGATATAGTTTTTAGTATTTTCATTTCATGTGCCCTAAATTTCAGCTAAAAGTCTAAGTGTTATGTTCTCAGCTTGGCTCGCATAAGAACCGCCAAAGAGATTAAAGTGATTCAATATATGATACAAGTTATAAAGATTTTTTCTGGTTTTATAATCCCGATCTAAAGGATAGTGCTTATTATAAGATGCGTAAAAATCAGCACCAAAACCGCCAAATAATTCAGTCATCGCAAGATCCGTTTCTCTGTCACCAAAATACACGGCGGGATCAAAAATGACCGCGTTGCCATTATTATCACTCGCGCAATTTCCACCCCATAAATCACCGTGTAATAACGATGCTTTGGGTGTATAACGATCAAAAAAACAAGAGAGATTATCAGCTAAAAGCAGACCTTTTTCATAAGCGTTTGTTGGATAGTTATTACTCTTAGCCAGATTTAATTGAAAGAGTAAACGCTCTTTTTTATAAAAAGATTCCCAGCTCTTGTGTGGTTGGTTCGATTGGGGTGTAGAGCCTATGGTGTTATTAATCGCCCAACCATAGAGTGTTGATTGTTCGGGGTTAAAAAGTGTTGTTGCTGTAAATTGATGCATTTTGGCAAGCTGTTCACCTGCTTGAGCGGGGTTTGCAAGTGAAGAGAGTTCGATGTATTCCAACACTAAATAAGAAAATTCGGCGGTCGTGCCACTGCAATAATGTTTAGGGGCGCGGATTGTATTGGTTTGCACTATTTCATCAAGCCCTTTTGCCTCCGCCTCGAACATTGGGAGTAACGAAGGCTGATTCGTTTTAATAAACCAGTGTTGTTGGTGAGCATCCGTCACTTTCCATGCTTGATTAATATCGCCACCAAAAACAGGGGTTTTAGTTGTGAAGATGATGTTTTTTCCAATAGTGTCGCCTAAATTATCAGCCACTTTTTGCCAAGAGCTGTTCATAGAGACGTTCTCATTATTTTTGTAATGTTCATTTCAACCGCAACGCATTCAAGACGACGATCAAAGAACTCATCGACATGCCGATGGCTGCCATCCAAGGTGTAACCCAACCCATTGCAGCTATCGGGATCGCTATAATATTATAAAGAATTGCCCAGCTAAAATTTTGATGAATAACTGACTGCATACGTTTCGATAATTTAATTGCATAGGGTAGTTGTGATAAATTTTCTGATAATAAAACCATATCGGCACTGGCTTGAGCGAGTTGTGAACCCTTTCCCATTGCCACAGATACATTCGCAACGGCGAGTACCGGTGCATCGTTAACGCCATCACCTACCATTGCAATGATTTCATTTTGAGATTGTAGTGCTTGTACTTTTTCTAATTTATCCGCCGGTAATAATTCTCCTTTGGCGTTATTTAGGTCGATTTTAAGATTTTCAGCAACCGCATTGACGGCTTGTTGGGTATCGCCACTTAATAGGCTTACCTTGATATTCATCGCCTGTAATTGCTTAATTGCCTGTTTGGCTTCTTCTCGTATTTCATCTTCTAAACTGAATATGCTTAACCATTCGCCTTCTACACCGAGATAAATAGTGCTTGTAAGGCTTGATGATTCAGCCATAAAAGTGGTTTTCGGAAGCGCTTTGTCATCATTTTTATTAGTGTTTTTGTTAACATCGTCTTTGTTAAGGTTGTCTTTGTTAAGAGTGTCTTTGTTAAGAGCGTCTTTGTTAAGGTCGTCTTTATTAACAAGGCAAGCCACATAATCTCTCGTGCCGATACGGTATGGTTTATTATGATATAAACCTTCAACTCCCTTGCCTGTCTTGCTAATGAGTTGCGTAACATCTGCAGGATTTTTTGATCGTCTCATAATGGCTTTGGCAAAGGGGTGTTCTGATGCCTTTTCTAAGCCTGCTGCGATGGCTTCACACTCTTTTTTAGAAACAGAGCCCAGCAATTTTATATGGGTAACTTTCAAACGTCCGTGCGTGAGTGTGCCAGTTTTGTCAAAGATCACATGATTGATTTTAGCGAGTGTTTCTAAAGCGTGCCCGCGTGTCGTTAATACGCCTTTTTCCGTTAAGTTTCCCGTGGCAGCGGTTAATGCAGCGGGTGTGGCGAGTGACAAAGCACAGGGGCACGTTATAACCAGTACCGATAAAGCCACCCAAAATGCTTGTGATGGTTCTTTAAACCACCAGTAAACAAACACTGCTAACGCAATTCCTAACAGTAATAAAACAAACCATCCGGCGCTTTTATCTGCAAATTTTGCAAGGTCTGGTTTTTCGCTTTGGGCGCGATCTAATAAACGAATAATGGATGAAAGAGTGGTGCTATCACCTAGTTTATCGACACGCATGGTCAGAGGGCTTTCTATATTGGTTGTGCCACCGATTAACCTATCACCTCTTTCTTTGGTCAACGGAATACTCTCACCCGTAAGTAACGATTCATTGATACTACTGATACCTTCAATTACGTTTCCATCCGCAGGGATAATTTCACCTGGTTTAATTAACACCCGGTCATTTATGGCTAATTCATTGGCTGGAATATGGCTGTGTTGCCCATCAGCCTCGATACGCGTGGCGGTTTCTGGTAAAAGCCTTACTAAAGCATCGGCGACCTGCCCTGCTTTATGCCTTGCACCCATTTCTAAAAAACGACCTATCAATAAAAAGAAGGTAAACATCACCACCGAATCAAAATAGATGGCTCCTGTCTGTGTGATGGTTGCCCAAACGCTTGCCAAATAAGCACTGCCAATCGCCAGCGATACAGGAACATCCATGCCAAATACACCACGTTTTAAATCGCGCCATGCGGATGTGAAAAAAGGACTAGCAGAATAAAACACCACGGGTGTGGTAATAATTAAACTAATCCAATGTAAAAAATTACGCATAGAAGCCGACATATCAGAGGTTTCACCCGTATAAATGGCGATTGCTGGCATCATTACCTGCATCATACCAATGCCGGCTAAGGCAATGCGTCTCAGCGCTGCTGATTTTTCTTTTTTATGGAGTGTTTCCATACGCCCGGGATCAAACGGATGCGCTAGGTAGCCAATGTCTGCAATGGCTTTTAGAACATCGCTTAACTGTATTTGCTCGTTATCCCATTTAAGGGTTGCGCGATGGGTTGAATAATTGACTCTAAACGCAATGACACCCGCAAGTTGTATAACGTGACGTTCATTCAACCAAACACAGGCGGCACAAACAATACCTTCAAGAATTAGTGATGCTTCTCGTACTGATCCTTGTCCCCCATCTTGGTCATTTTTTGCGTGGGTTACGAAGCTTTTTTGCAAGGCTTCGTTATCGTAAACTTTTAATTGTTCGGGGATCAGCTCGGTGGGTTTTGATGTGTTTTGAGTGCGATGATTATAAAAATCAGTCAAGTTATTATCAACAATTGCCTGCGCAACGGATTGACAGCCGATACAGCACATCGGCTCATTTTTATTATTTATTTCAACCGAATAGCTGGCTGATTTTGGTACAGGTAAACCACAATGAAAACAATCGTTACTCATTATATTAATCGTCCCAAAAGTATTTTCATAGACTTAAAGTATAAATAGTTGCATGGCTTAGCACTGAAAATCAGTACATTTTAGTGTTAGTTCTTCTCCGATAAGTATTATCACCCTAGTTGTCGTAAGGTTTCATCCTACTAAAAGAGAAGACATCGACCATGAAGCGCATGAAGAGCTTGAAGAAAAGATAAACCCCTTCATGGTCTTCATGCGCTTCATGGTAAAAAATACTGTAATACAGAGTTAGAGAGGTTATGCAGAGAGTATCTGAGGACTTAAGTTCATTACTCGTTTTATGAAAATACTTTTGGGACAATTCATAGAGATGCCCTACAGTAAAAACAGGGGGAGTTTAAGCATTTCTAATTCACCCAGTTTCTCGTATAACGCCTGTTTTTCTAGCGCGTTCGTTTTTCATCAATATCGGGGGAACCGTCTGCACATTCTGGGGTGACTCGTTTACCCTCCACCATTTTTGATATTTCTGTTTCACCTTTAATTTCATGTTCGTCATCACCTTTGATCACCAGTATTTTCATTGACCAACAGCCAACCAAAGGTAATGTTACAGCTACGCTATAATTACCGGCAGCATTCTCTTTAAGTTCATATAACGTATCGTATTTATTAGCCGCTGAACGTCTAAATTCTGCACTGACTTTAGCACCTGTTATCGGTGCGCCTGATTTATCTTTAGCGATTAAATTAAATATTTCCTCTTCATCTACTAGCGGTGGATTATTCCAACCCCCCGTTATTTTCCAGCCACGTGCGCGTTGTTTTTTTAATTTTATAACGTAGTTATCAAATTGCTTTTCTTCATCTTGTAAATCATTAGAAACGGTACCGGTAAATTGTGAACTTATATTACGACTAATATCATCACTTTTAGGTTCTGGTAATAGTATTTTAGCAAGCCCCGTATCTAATCCCCCTGTCGCAGAGGAAATAATGAAACTATCAACCACCGCTATGGAGATAAAAAAGATGATAATCATGGCAGGAATCCAGTGCATGCCTTTTTTAAATTTATCACCCTCGATTGCACGTCGTTCTTCATGCACACCATTGATAATCCCCAGCCCATAAGGAATCATCATAAAAAAAGCAAAGTGTATGGCAAATACATCAATTCCTTCCCAATGGGTGATTGAAAGCGGCATATAAACCAGTAACATGGTTGCCGCTGTTGCCACTGCTGATATTTTTCCGCCCCAATGCAGTATTTTAAAGAAGAAAAAATACAGAGAAAAAGCGAGTAATGAGCCAAGGCCCAAGGTCATTATTAGAGGGTAATCTTTCATAAGGTTGTTTACACTTTACTAATTTACTGTTTAAGGAATGATAAATTGTGAATCAATATAAAGGAGTTCTTTAACTTCGCCTGTCTTCGGTGTAAGAACAAATTGAAACGGGGTTGTTTTTAAACTACTTTTTGCAGGGTCGCGACGTATTTTGATGAGTAATCGTTGTCTTTCGTCGGGTTTTAAAGAAATACCTTTGATTCCACCCATACTCAATTGGGCATCAGGCAAGCCTTTTAAAGACAGGGAAAAACTGGATGATAACATAGATTTATTTACGATTTTAAGTTCGTATTTATTGAGTATTTTACCATCAGATAGTGTCACATAAAGCGGGCTACGAATTTGGTGCGCGGTAGTTTCAATGATTTTATGTCCACTTATACTCCAAACTAAAAAACCAATTGAAGCCAGTGTGGCTATACCATAACCATAGGTTCTTAATTTTAAAAAATGCGTTTTTCCTGTTTCTAAACCATTTTCAGATTCATAGCGAATTAACCCTCGATCCCATCCACGTGCATCCATAATAGAATCACAGGCATCGACACACAAGCCACATTGAATACAGGCGTATTGCATGCCATCACGAATATCAATACCGACTGGGCAGACTTGAACACATAAACCACAATCAACACAATCACCCACTCCAACATCGTGCCTTGCTTCGATAGTTTTCAGTCGTTTGATGGGTTTTGCACGCCCCGCTTTCATCTCTCCACGGTTATAATCATAAGTGGGAATCAAACTATCCTTATCAATCATTACACTTTGAAAGCGGGCATAAGGACAGACATGCAGACAGACACTTTCGCGCATTAAACCGGCCGCTATATAGGTGGTTACCATTAAACCAAAGGCAGTCCCATATACAACAGTTGATGAATGACCGCTAAAAAAGTCTTTCACCATATCGGGGGCATAACCCCAATACAAAGCAAACGTTAAGCCTGTCGCCAGTGATAAAGCCAACCATAAGAAATGAGTGGCTCCTTTTTTAACTGTTTTTTCAATATTCCAAGCTTGTTTATCAAGACGGATACGTTTAACCCGATCACCCTGTATGAACTTTTCGATTTCACGATAGGCATCGGTCCACAAGGTTTGAAAACAGAAATATCCGCAGAATGCGCGCCCAACCAACGCGGTAGAAAAAAACAACACAACGGCCGATAAAAAGAGTAATGCCGCTAGCCAAAAAATATCTTGAGCGTAAATAATCATGTCAAAGATATAGAATTTTCTAGCCGCTATATCAAACAAGACAGCTTGATTAGCACCTACAGGGCGACTCCATGGAACCCACGGCAACGTAAAATAGACGATATAAGCAAGGTATAGAATGATTGATTTAAAGCGCCGAAAACGACCTTTGATAGAGCGAGGATGTATTTGAACATTCTCTGCTACCACCGGAATGGGAAAATCACTCATTGAATTTACTCTTGGGACTGAGGATTTAATAAGGTGCTAAGCTTGAGGCAGAATTTTTATTCCAGCTTGGGTAACTCATTAATTTAGTGATAAATAAACCAATAGCTTCATGCCCTGTTATCCGTTTGATGTTACGGACTTATGTTATACGTTAGGTCTATCTATTAGTCAGCACTTAATAGTTTAAGGTAGGCTACTAATACTTTTATTTCATCATCAGATAAACGTGATTCCCAA
>CAZMWD010000049.1:0-6176 GCA_964569685.1 uncultured Cocleimonas sp.
TAGTAACCGATCCAAAAGTAACGGTTAATGGTGGTCCAGTTGCTTCCTTAGCAGTCGGCGCAGTGGATAGCACAACATTCACCGCAACCTATGTACTTACACAAGCTGATATAGATGCCGGTGTATTCGAGAACATTGCAGATGCAACCGCCAAAGACCCATCCAATAATAAGGTAACGGATAAGTCTGATGATCCACAAGATTCAACAAACGTTGATCCTAATGGCGATGGTAATCCCGATGATCCTACTAAAACAGTATTAGGTGTGACCGGTAAGATTGCACTAGAGAAAGTCGGCACACTAGACTTAGGCTCTGATGCGCTTGCAACGGTAGGCGATGTAATCAACTATACCTTTAAGGTAACTAACACAGGTAACGTAACCCTGACTGACGTAGTAGTAACCGATCCTAAAGTGACGGTTAAAGGCGGTCCAATCGCAACCTTGTTATCAGGTGCTTCGGACACCACAACATTCACCGCTAGCTATGTACTTACACAAGCTGATTTTGATGAAGGTCATGTTGAGAATACTGCCGACGTAACATCAAAAGACCCAGCGGGTAATGATATTACGGATAAATCAGATGATCCAAAAGACACCACTGACCATGATAGCAATGGTAATGGAAATCCTGATGATCCGACGATTACGGTTTTGCCTCAAGCACCTGCGTTGACCTTAGTAAAAGGTGAACCAATTAATGCAGATGAAGATAAGAGCAAGAGCATTACATTAGGGGATACATTAACGTATACCATTACGGCAACGAACAACGGCTTGGTTACATTAAGCAACGTTGTTATAAGCGATGTATTAATCACGCCTAATAGTAAGACCTGTGAGAGCCTTGCACCTGAAGCGGTTTGTGAATTAACAGGTACTTATGTGATCACAGCAGAAGATGTTAAAGCAGGAGAACGCTTAAATACCGCGACGGCTAAATCGAATCAAACCGAAGAGCAGTCTGCGAAGGTGACTGTGCCAGTGGTTGTGATCGAAATGCCTCCAATCGCGCTTGATGATGAAAAACGTGACCAAGAAGTGGGTACGGCAGTGACGGTTAAAATAGTATCAAACGATACTGATCCTGACGGTGAGATTGATCCTAAGTCAGTCAAAATTGTTGATTCTAAAGGTAATCCAGTAACCACATTAACGGTAACAGGTGAAGGTGTGTGGACGGTTAATCCTGAAACGGGTGATATTACGTTTACGCCAGAGACTGGTTTCTTCGATGACCCAACACCGATTACCTATACGGTTAAGGATGAGGATGGGCTAGAGTCTAACCCTGCAAAAGTAACGATTGATTATAAAGAAGCGTTTGCAACACTCAAAGGTACAGTGTGGTTTGATGCGGTCAAAGATAGAGAGATTGATCCGAATGAAACTAAACTACCGCGTTGGACAGTGATCGTAAGAGACCCATCGGGCAAAGAAATTGCACGTGTTAAAACGGGTACGGATGGTCGTTATGAGTTTACTAAACTTCCCGCAGGTGTTGAATACAGCGTGGATATTTTGAATGCTAACGGTGTGTTAATGAAAGTAGAGAAGACCGGTGTTCTAAACGCAGGTGAAGTTAAGACTTACCAGCTACCGGTTGATCCAAGCGGTATATTCTACGACTCACAAACGCGTGAGCCTATTGAAGGCGTAACCATTGAAGTGGTGAATACTCAGGGTATTGCGGTTGATGAAAGTTGTTTGTTGTCGCCAAGTCAACAGAACCAAACCACCGGTGATGATGGCTTCTACCGCTTTGATAGAGCGCCCGGCTCGCCACATGCCAGTTGTCCAGCCGGTGGAGTGTTGGGTATTCGCATTAAGAATACGCCAGTGCAATACGTGAATGATTTCTCAACACAGATTCCACCGCGCACGGATATATTTGATACGGATTCAAATCCAGCAAATTGTACGGTTGATGCGATTCCAGGTGGTAGTTTCTGTGAAGTTCAGGCGCAACCAGATGCACCACAGGGTAATCAATCAACGGTTTACTTTACGCAGTTTGTGCTAGAAGGTGGCGATAGAGATATTATTAATAACCATATCCCGCTTGATCTAGTTGCGCAAACGCGTCCAGAAGTAAACGACAACGCAATTATTCTCAGCAAGTCTGTGAACAAGAAGCAGGTGAGTGTCGGTGATCAGGTTTACTACACGATTCGTGCAGAGAACACCGAAGCAACACCAGTCAGCATTGATATTCGTGATGATTTACCGAACGGCTTTAAGTTTATCGCCAAGCAGGTTAAGTTGACCCGCGCGGGTAATGATGCACAGTTTGGTACAGCGGATGATGTCGTTAGTAGCGTTCCTGCTATTGGCAACGACCCGATACGCTTTGGTGCGATAACACTACAAGCGACCGAGAAAGTACAGATCGGTTACTTAGTTAAAATCGGCACAGGGGTACGCCAAGGCAATGCAGTGAATACCGCACAAGCCTTTGCAACGGGTTCTACTACCGACATCGCCAGTAATATAGCCAGTGCTGAGGTTGTTGTAACGGCTGATACGCTACTGAATGATTCTACCTTAATCGGTAAAGTCTTCCACGATCGTGATGGCGATGGCTATCAAGATGATGCAGTGGTGACGGGTTTAACGGTTCGTAGCGGCAAATGGGCGAAGAAGCTCGGTAGCATTAAAGGACGTGTGAGCGTTCTGGATAATCCAGCGAAGCACACACGCACGATTCGTGTTCCTGATAGTGGTGCTAGCCAGATTAAAGTCAGCACCAAAGAAGGCACCGTGATCTACATTGATCGAGAAGGTAACTTATCTGAATCACACACGGGCATGAAAGCGAAAGGCTTAACCGCGCAGGATATCCGTATTAGTTCGCGTCGTAGTGGCAGTGGTAATGCAACGGATATTACCCTGACCAACTTCGGTGTTAATGAAGAAGGTATTCCAGGCGTACGCCTAGCCACGGTTAAAGGTCTATTGATCGAAACCGATGGTTACGGACGTTACCATGTGCCGGATATTGATGGCGGTAACAGCGGTTTTGGTAACAACGGTAAAAACTTTATCCTTAAAGTGGATGCAGCCACATTACCAGACGGAACGATCTTTACCACCGAGAACCCACGTGTATTACGCATGACAGGGATGGCACTGAATAAGATCAACTTCGGTGTTAAGTTACCGGGACAACAAGTGCCACAGCGTCATACACAAACAGGCGCAGAGTATCGCATGGAAACGAAAAAGCATGTAACGACACGTCAAGTGCCGGTATTCCAAAGCGTTGATGTGAAACTGGGTTCGGTATTCTTCGATAAAGATAAGCACCATATCCGTGCGGATCAGCGTGGCATTATGGATGATATTGCGACTAAGATTAAACGCTATAAACGTGGTCATATTACGATTGATGCCTTTACCGATTCACGCCATAACGCGCAATATAATATCAAGCTTGCAGAGCGTCGTGCTAATACAGTACGCAACGAGTTACAAAAAAGGCTGGGTAATAAGCTGATGCGTAATGTGATAGTAGAAGTGGATAAACGTGCCTATCAACGTAAAGAAATACCGCACAATGATCCACGCGCGATTGATTATAATAAATCAAACTCGACGCTGAGATAAGTTAATAACGATAAATACGCTACCCATAATTTGGGTAGCAAATAATTATAAATAAACCCCATAAAAATAAAAAGAAAGCAGGTTTAAAATGAAAACAAATGTAACCCCATTGATAGCAAGTTCTATGATAGCAAGTTCTGTAGCACGTTCCGTTAAGCAACGAAAGTCGCCTTTCATTAGCGCTGCTTTTGCCGGATTAGTTTTATCGAGCGTCAGCGTTGTAGCACAAGCCGCACCGCCATTAGATAAACCTGCTTACACCTTAAAAATTGTTACCCACGGTGAAGATACCAACCGCTCTCACAATATGGATGAGCAGGCACGTCAAGATAATCGTCGTACCGATGTATCCATGCGTACTAAGGTACAAACGGGTACACGCACGGTTAGCAGCGAGAGCACCGAACAGGTAAAAGTTAAAGTCAGCGCTGGTCAAAGTCGTAGCATTCGACTTGATGATGGTGGTGTAATCTGGGTGAGTAAAGATCCAATTTCATTAAACCCAACGTTAAACGTGAATACCAGCCCAACGGTTGAAATGGACGGTAGTCACTTTAGTTCGCCTATTAACTTCACAATTAATACTAATTACTCTCACTATATTGATCAGTGGGAATTAGCCGTTTACGCTGAAAGCGATACTGGTCAAACCAATCCAATCGCAATGTTCATGGGGCGTGACCTTAAAAATGGTCGTAGTATCAAATGGGACGGTCAAACCAATGATGGTCAACTATTAAAATCCGGCGATCAACTCACTTATGTATTAACGGTGCGTGATAAGAAAGGGCATTTAGATGAAACCCATTCACGCCAAATCAGCTTGATTGGTGCCAATCGTAATCTACAAAACACAACGCAAACCAGTCTTACTAAGAAAAAGAGTGACGATAAAAAGACGGACATCGTTGCTAATTTTGAAAATAACTTAAAGCGCCAAACGATTCCTATACACGGTTCACGGGTACGCATTTTTGGTCGTGATATTGCTCAAGGCAATAAACTCAGCATCAATGGCGAAGACATCAACTTAGTGGATAATAAGTTTGTTATCGAAAAACTATTGCCCACCGGTCAACACGAATTTGATGTGGCGATTACGGATAATAGCAATCAGGTTTTCAACAAACCATTGGATGTAAACTTAAAAGAAAAATACATGTTCATGGTCGGTTTAGCCGATGTGACCGTGGGCAGTGGCAAAGTCACGGGTAATCTTGAAACATTAAGCGATGGCGATAAACACTTGGATGGCGACATCTTTGTCGATGGTCGTTTAGCATTTTATCTTAAAGGAAAAATCCAAGGTAAATACTTAGTTACTGCACAAATGGATACGGGAACAGCGCCGATTGATGAGTTGTTTGATGATATTCATAAGAAAGATCCACGCAGTTTATTCCGCCGTCTTGATCCTGATAAGTACTACCCAGTCTACGGTGATGATTCGACCCTAATTGATGACACCGACAGCCAAGGTAAAATGTTTGTACGTGTCGATTGGGATAAGTCACGCGCATTGTGGGGCAACTACAATACTGATTTAACCGGCACAGAACTAAGTGCATTTAACCGTAGTTTATACGGTGCGAAGCTTAATCACCGTAGCACTAAAGTAACTAAAAGCGGCAACCATAAAACCGATATTACGGTGTTTGGATCAGAAGCACAAAGTGCGTTCCGTCACAATCAATTCTTAGGCACAGGCGGTAGTCTGTACTATTTAAAAGACACTGATATTGTCGATGGATCAACAAAGGTTTGGGTTGAAATTCGCCAACGCAATAGCGAAAGAGCGGTTCAAAAAGTTATTTTAGAAGAAGGGCGTGATTACCAGATTGATGATTTTCAAGGGCGTATTATTTTACATCGTCCGCTATTACAAATAGCACAGCAATCAGGACCTTCGTTAATTAAAGATACGCCACTCGATGGCAATCAAGTTTACTTGATGGTTGATTATGAATATGTGCCTGATAATTTTGCTAGCGATAAAGCCAGCTACGGCGCACAGGGTAAAGCATGGGTGACAGACAATGTAGCGGTTGGGGCAACGTTTGTACAAGAGAATCGCGAACAAGCTGATTACAGCCTGAAAGGTGTAGATGTCACTTACCAAAAAGGTAAAGGCACGTATATTAAAGGTGAATACGCCCAAAGTGAAGCGACTCAAACACAGGGTAGTTTCACCTCACAAGATGGCGGTTTGAATTTTGCATCGTTTGCAGATACTTCGACCAACAACATCAATAACAACAACGGAGTTGATAAAAGCGGCAGTGCTTATAGCATTGAGATGCGTGCAAACTTATTAGAATTTAGTCGTACTCAAGGTTCAATCGGCGCATGGTTTAAAAATCGTGAAGCAGGTTTTTCAACCTCGCGTTACGATAACGGACAAGACACGATTGATGCAGGCGTTGAGGCGATTGCGAAGCTAACGGATAGCTTGGATATTTCGACACGTGTGACTTTGCTAGATAAAGAGGATACTTTAAAAACGACTACCGCAAGCGTACAAGCAGATTATAAAGTCAGCAATAAATTAAGTGTTGCTGCTGAAGT
>CAZMWD010000049.1:6276-10984 GCA_964569685.1 uncultured Cocleimonas sp.
ACCTTAGGCGCAAACTACCGCGTCAGTGATGGCTACAGTTTATACACCAACTACACGCTATCAACCGATAGAACCACCAGTAGCCGAGGCAAGCGTAATATATTTACAGTCGGGCAACGTAAATCAGTCAGTGATCAACTTAAAGTGTACACAGAACATCAGTTTACGCATGAAGATCAACAATCCGGTGTCGGTCATACCTTTGGTTTGGATTACCAGATCAGTAAAGAACTCACGGCAAATGCGTCGATACAGACAGCACGTATCAACAAAGCACAAAGTGGCTTGACGGATCGTGATGCATTCTCTGTAGGCTTTAGTTACAGAAAAGATAAAACCGATGCCAGTACCCGTTTTGAATACCGCAGAGATACCGGAGACAATGAAGATACTGAGCAATACGTGACGACTAATCGTGCCAACTACCGCATGAGTCCATCCTTACGTTTACAAGCCAAGTTTAATTACTCTGAAACTAAAGATCAGCGTGGCAATACGCTTAATGCACGTTTCACCGAAGCGGCGATTGGGTTTGCACTACGCCCCGTAAGCAATGATCGCTTAAATATCTTAGGAAAATTAAGCTACTTATACGATCTACAACCGCTATCACAAAGTATCCGTCCGGATGAGCGTTCAGTGGTTGCCAGCGTGGAAACCAGCTATCAAATTGACCAGAAATGGGAAATAGGGGGCAAGCTTGCGCATAAACAAGGCGAAGTACGTGACGATAGAAGTAGTGGTAAATGGCAGAAAAACGATGCCTCACTTGCTGCTGCACGGGTGCGCTATCACTTAACTAAAAAGTGGGATGCCTCGGCACAATACCATTGGATGAACTCAGATCAATCACAAGATATGCAACACGGTGCAATGGTCTCGGTTGATCGTCATATTGGCAAAAATATGAAGCTGGGTATTGGTTATAACTTTACCGATTTTACCGATGATCTACGCGATACCGAGGGCACAGCAGAAGGTTGGTTTGTGAATATTGTGGGTAAGTATTAATAAAAAAAGCGTTTACCACAAGCCCCAGAAAGCCCGCAGATGCGGGCTTTTTTGAATCCAATTTCAAGTGGTTTCGCTGTGGCAGAAAATGTCATTTGTAGATTATAGAGGGTGTCGCAAAGGTTAATCGTAGGTTGGTGCTGAGCTTACGAAGCCCAACGATCAACGTCGTGTTGGGCTTCGTTCCTCAGCACCAACCTACAAACGTACTTTTACAACACCCTCTTATAAGGATAAAACTCATGAGTAAAAAAAATTCTTGTTGCCCCTTGTGTTCCTACAAAGGAGCTGTAAATCAATTTACAAAAAGGAAAAAAGTGGGTGTTATTGAAAAATAGAGTTTATATGTCCATCTTGTCATAATCATTTAACAGTAAAATATAAGGGAGTATATTTAGTACTTGGCTTTATTATTTTAATTTTAATTTTGGGTTCATTTATGATTGGAGTATCACTAGAAATTGTTGCTATTACAGCTGGCTTCTTTTTTTTCTGTATTTGGGGTTTACAAAAAATGGGATATATCTCGTCTGAAGTTAGCTTTAAACCTAAGGAATAAAGAGTGAAAGAGTGTATGGTTAACTCCTTTTTCTCCATAAAATAAAACTCAATAAACCTAAAATAATAACGGGCAACCAAGCCGGAATACCAAGCCAAATTTGACGACTGGGTTTTGTTAGTGATTTATACCAAAAACCTGCCTTGTTGTAGCTGGATTCTGTTGGTGGTAATACTGGTTTTGGGTGTAGAAATGTCGCGGCCAAGTCAAAGGATTGAAACGGTTTGGGTGAATCAAGTGGGCGTAATGATGCTCCACCGCCTAACCAAATTGAACCATTCCCTGGCCATCTTATTCGGTAGTAGGAATGTTGTATTTGCTGATCATTTTTCTCACCAACATATTGATCACGATCAATACCCACGGAAGTATAGTGCGTGTAACTTGTTGCCCACATCACCGTAGTGCCAAATAACCCAGTAGAAATAGGGCGAGTAGTGACTTCCTAAGCATAGTTCTAATTCATCATTTTCTGTTTATCAAAATACTCGCGGGTGATTTTAAATACCATCGGCGCTAATAATATCAAACCGATTAAATTAGGAATCGCCATCAAACCATTAAGTGTATCGGAAATATTCCACATCAGATCAACCTTGAAATTAGCAAATGAAAGTACTGCTAGCACCCATGCAATGCGATAAATAATTAAGCTTTTTTCATGGAATAAATATTGCCAGCAACGCTCGCCGTAGTACGACCAACCTAAGATTGTCGTAAATGCAAATACGGTTAAGGCGACGGTTACAATGTATTCGCCCCCCGGAATCGAATTACCAAATGCCATTGAGGTAAGCTCTGCACCATTTTTACCCGAAGTCCACGCACCTGAGGTAATAATCACTAAAGCCGTCATTGTACAGACGATAATGGTATCAATGAACGTGCCGAGCATGGCTATCACGCCTTGTTTAACAGGGTTGTTGGTTTTGGCGGCAGCATGTGCAATAGCAGCAGAACCTAGCCCTGCTTCATTCGAGAATACGCCACGCGCCACACCAAAACGAATCGCGGCAGCAACGGCAGCTCCGGCAAAACCACCGGTTGCAGCGGCAGGTGTAAAGGCATGGGTAAATATAAGCGAAAAGGCACTGGGAATCTCGCTAATGTTCAACGCCAAAATAACTAACGCCGCACCTACATATAAAACAATCATGATAGGGACTAACTTGCCAGCAACATTAGCAATGCGTTTAATACCACCAAAAATAACGACGGCGACTAATAGAGCAACTGCGATGCCTGTTATATAAGTGGGGACAGCAAAGTTAGTTTTTAGTACCACCGCCATTGAATTGATTTGTACACCATTACCAATCCCAAACGCGGCAATCGCGCCAAAGATAGCAAAGGCTAAACCTAAGCCTTTTCCTAGTCTTGGTGATTTTTTGCCCACACCATTTTTAAGATAATACATCGGCCCACCGACGTATTTTCCATTATCATCCACTTCGCGATAGGTTACCGCACAAACCGCTTCTGCGTACTTAGTCGCCATACCTAAAAAAGCAATCAGCCACATATAAAAAATAGCACCCGGCCCACCTAATGCGATTGCCGTCGCAACACCTGCGATATTTCCTGTGCCAACCGTGGCAGAGAGTGCCGTCATTAATGCATTAAACGGGGTAACCTCTCCCTTACCTGTCGTTCCTTCGTTTTTATCAAATAACAGTTTGAAACCATAACCCACTTTGCGCCACGGCATAAAGCCTAGCCCTAGCGTTAAAAATAGTCCTGTAAAACCCAAGGCAACCAACATCGGCGGGCCCCATGCAAAGCTATTTATTTGGCTGATAATAGTGTTAAGCTCTTCCATGTTGTACAGTTCCATCCCAGAGGTATCCTTTATTTTTTTATTTTTTAAATCCGCCTTAGTATAGAATAAGTGGTTGATTTTTTCAGCGGGTTTTCTTCTTTTAGCTACTATCGGTTTAACAAAATTGAAAGAGTTTGAAAAGAATCGTAAAACAACTTAAACTCTCGCCTCCATTGCAACACCAAATAGGAGAAGTGTCCGAGTGGCCTATGGAGCACGCTTGGAAAGTGTGTGTACGTTTATCCGTACCGAGAGTTCGAATCTCTCCTTCTCCGCCAATACAAAAAGCCCACTTGCGTTTTCTGCTAGTGGGCTTTTATTTACTTTAAAAACAGTCTATTGTGAGTTAGCTATCATATAATCAACCGCTGCTTTTACCGCGTCATCCGATAAACTCATATTGCCGCCTTTTGCGGGCATCGCCCCTTTACCGTTTAACGCTACGTGGTAAATTGCCTCATTCCCCTTTGCGATTATAGAAGTCCATGCCGCTTTATCGCCTAATTTTGGTGAGCCTGCAACCCCCATATCGTGACAGGCAAAACACGCTTTTTTATAGGTTTGTTCACCTTCTTTATTGTCGCTAGTCTTTTCTATCAGGTCTATTGTTGATGCAATATCTGCCTCATTAAGTTCAGGTGCTTTTGTTGTTTTAGGTGCGTTTGGAGCAACTGGGGCAGAAGGAGTAGAAGGCGAAACGGCAACCACAGGGGTTACTTTTTCCGTAACTGTACTGTCTGTTTCAGAGAGCGTTGGTTTCTCTTCCGTTTTTTGTTCTGATTTTAAATCAAAACCTGCTTGATCTGTCATATACAGAACGGTCGCTTTAATTTCTTCATCTGTGATTGCAGGATTTCCACCCCGCGCTGGCATTGCCCCTTTACCATTAATGGCTGCATCCATTATAGCATCAAACCCTGCTGCGATACGCGGTTCCCATGCGGCTTTATCATCCAATTTTGGGGCGTTGGCAATGCCTGTGGCATGACAAGATTGACAGCTTGCTTTGTAAACCTCTTCACCTGAACGTGCTTTACTCGCACCCGCAGTTTCTGTCTTATCATTGACCGCAACGGTGCCAATAGATGCAAGGTTTTTGGCTACTGATTCAACTTTTTCTGTTGATGCGCCGGATTCGCTACCCCCATGTTTTGATGGCGTGAGTAAGAAAATGATACCTATAATGGCGGCTAAGGCTAGTTGTATCCAAAATATCTTGGGTAATTTTGCGTGTGAATTTGACATATTTCCTCCTAAAGAATGTGTCTAATGCATCGGGTTCATGTGCGTTTCCTAGGAGCCTGTCCGAGAACTAGAAA
>CAZMWD010000050.1:0-10983 GCA_964569685.1 uncultured Cocleimonas sp.
GCAAAACCGGGTTGATATTGCTCGTGCATAGCGTTGGCAACGTCATTTGTTTCGCCGTCTTTGGTCGCATAGTAACGTCCCATAATGCCTTGCAGTTCGGCAAATTCATTGACCATTTCACTGCTTAAATCACACTTTGACAACTGCGCAGCTCGCATTGCTTGAGTTTTATCTGAGCCTAGCTCATCAGCAATAAAGCCTGCTAGTTTTTCTACACGCTCTGTTTTCTCAAAGAGCGTACCAAGCTTTTGTTGAAAAACGATTTTTTTAGTTTTCTCGCGGCGTGATTCTAAGGTGACTTTACAATCTTGATCCCAGAAGAATTTAGCATCACTAAAACGTGGATTAATCACACGTTCATTACCTTGGCGAACCGTATCTGGATTCGAGCTTTTAATATTACTGGTCGTAATAAAGTGGGGTAAAAGCTTTCCAGCCTTATCAACCACAGGGAAATATTTTTGGTGATCTTGCATGCTTGATATTAAACACTCTTGCGGAATATCTAAAAACGCTGGATCAAAACTACCGCTCACCGCAATCGGTAATTCGACCAATGCAGTTACTTCGTCCAATAAAGCATCTTCAATATGGGCAATACCATCGAGTAATTTTGCCGATGCTTCTGCTTGTTTGCGTACTTCATCGCGGCGTTCATTAAAGCTAGCAATCACGTGACCTTGCTCGCGTAATTGCTCAGCATAGGATGATGCTTGTTTAATCGTAATAGCATCAGGATGATGGAAACGATGCCCTTTTGTTGTATTTCCAGAAGTAACGCCAAGCACTTCGCCATCAATCACTTGATCGCCAAGCATCATCACAATCCAATGCACGGGTCGTACAAATTCAATATCGCTTGCGCCCCAACGCATACGTTTGGGGATGGGTAGTTTTGCTAAGGATTGACTCACAATGTCGGGAACAAGCTCGCTGGTATTCTTACCTGCGACATCTTGTTTAAAAACTAACCAAGTGCCTTTCGGTGTTTCTATCTCATCTAAATCTTGCGGTGCTACGCCACACGAACGTGCAAAGCCTTCTACCGCTTTCGTTGGGTTTCCATCAGCATCAAAGGCAGCCGCTTTAGCAGGGCCTTTACGCTCAATGGATTGATCTGCTTGTTTAGTCGGGATTGATTTTAACAGTACAGCCAAACGTCTTGGAGCAGCATAGGATATGACTTCACTCGCTTCTAAAGAAGCCTTTTTTAAACCTGCAACCACCCCCGCAGTAAATGCATTGGATAAGGTTTGTAAGGCTTTAGGTGGAAGTTCTTCTGTGCCTATTTCTATTAATAAATCGTTAGTTGAAGACATTACGCGTCCTCCTTTTTATTATTGTTTTTTACAAGCGGAAAACCTAACGCTTCGCGAGAGTCATAATAAGCCTGCGCAATTGCACGTGATAATGAGCGCACCCGCAACATATAACGCTGACGCTCTGTTACCGAAATCGCATGGCGTGAATCTAATAAGTTAAACGCGTGCGATGCATTTAGCATCTGTTCATAAGCGGGTAATGGTAAATTAGCTTCAATTAACGCTTGAGATTCTTTTTCGGCGGTATCGAAGTGATGGAATAGTTCTTCTACATTAGCTTTCTCAAAATTGTAAGTCGACTGCTCCACCTCGTTACGATGATAGACATCTCCGTAGGTCACTTTTTCACCGCTAGGGTCAATTGCCCAAACCAGATCGTAAACCACTTCAACATCTTGTAAATACATCGCCAAGCGTTCTAAACCATAGGCAATTTCACCCATCACAGGCTTACAGTCCAGCCCGCCGAGTTGTTGAAAATAGGTGAACTGCGTCACCTCCATGCCGTTAAGCCAAACTTCCCAGCCTAGCCCCCAAGCACCGAGTGTTGGTGATTCCCAGTTATCTTCGACAAAACGAATATCGTGTTCTAGCGGATCAAACCCTAATGCTTTAAGCGAACCTAAATACAGCTCCTGAATCTCCAAAGGCGAGGGCTTCATAATCACTTGGAATTGATAAAAGCGTTGTAAACGATTCGGGTTCTCTCCATAACGCCCATCGGTTGGGCGACGCGAAGGTTGCACAAAAGCGGCATTCCAAGGCTCTGGACCAATCGCACGTAAGAAGGTATTAGGATTATCCGTACCCGCGCCCATTGGCATATCGTAGGGTTGTAAAATAGTACAACCTTGTTTTGCCCAATAATCTTGCAGGGCAAAAATAAGACCTTGAAAAGTGGATGTGTCGTATTGCTGAGACATAAAAAGCTACGCCGTAAATTAAGTGTAAGGCGAGAATTATACTGTAGAAATATAAAGACTACACGGAAGTTACCGCAAATTTATCATTCAATGGGAATAGCATAATGGGTCACAGAATCTTCAGAATCGGGGATGTAGGTATCACCATATATTTCTAAATCTGCACCGTAATTATGACGAAAATCTGATTGCATCAACCAGCTAGAGTAAATGTAATTGACAGTATTATTAATGTTATTGATATTTTTAATATCGCCACGATGCGTGAATACTGCATAACGCGTTGGCGGGATTTCGATAACGACCATGCCACTAGGAGGCTGTCCGAGAACTAAAAATCTACTGCAAATCCCATAAACATCATAAGCTGACCTTATTGAAATCGTTAAATAGCCCTGCTATTCGCCTCATTCAATAAGCCCAGCTTATAATATTTCTGTGATTTTCGTTACGATTCTAGTTCTCGGACAGCCTCCTAGGAATGGCATCAACTTTGGAAACTTCGAGCGCGGCATAATATTCCAACAAATCTGTTTTATCGGGCGTTTGGCGAATCACTCCGTAGGACTGCCCTACAACACTGTGTTTTATTTCAGCCATGCGCGGTAAAAAATCATCCCAAAGCGCGGGTAGTTTATCTGCAATATTATTTTTTTCAGAATCAACACTGTAAAACTGTGTATGTAAGCCGACTAACGTGCGTTTTTTCTGCGTTATAATTTTAGGCTCTAAAGAAATATTTTTATTAATATGCTTTAGATAATCTTGATTAAATTCGACCTTTTTTAAAAAGATGCTTTTGTTTGTCAGCTTTCTTGCCTCATTCGGAGTCATATCAAATGCTTTTTTAAACGCACGGCTGAAACTTTGTTGGGATTCAAAACCTGCTGTGATCGCAATCTCTATTATTTTTTGATTGGTCGTGAGTAGCTTTTCAAAGGCATTAGCCAGTCGTCTCGAACGAATATAGGTTTTTATTGTTTCATTCGTTAATGCTTTAAAAATTCGTTGGAAATGCCACTGGCTAATCCCCGCTTTTTGCGCAATTGCCTGAAGCGTAAGCTCATAATCCAAATTTTCTTCAATATAATCAATGCCTGTTTGAACCTGCGTTAAATAATTCACGATTTATTATCCTAATTTATGATGCTTTACCACGATGGATTTTCATTTAAAAACGTGATGGTTTCCTGTTGCGCATTATTAACAATCTCGTCAATACGATCTATGTATTGGTTTAAACCGTAAGCTACAATTCCGTGAGACTCAATCCCCATAAAACCCAAAATTGAGCTTGCTAATGGCATAGCGAAGTCCATACTTTTCATAGGTTCTTGGCTCATATCGCTTCCTGTCGTCATCAAAATGAGTGCTTTTTTAGCATGACATAAGCCCTCATAACTACCATCCTCCGTGATAGTAAATGTTTTTCCATTTTGAACAACCGCATCAATCCACGCTTTTACGGTAGCAGGTACACTAAAGTTATACATTGGGAAAGCGAGTACTACTTTATCCGCATCAAGTAATTGTTGGGTTAGTTGGTCTGCACCCTCAGCCGCATTCGTTTCCGCTTGGTTCAGTTCTAATCCCATAAAATTACGCTTTAAAATCGCATTTAGATTATCACTTAATAGTAAGGGTGGCGGGTTTTTCACAAGATCAAGGTGAATGATATTCGATGGACTCGAACAATGATCTAAAAAGGTTTGGACTAACATCGCCGTTTTAGAATCAAAACGAGGTGTATAAGTTATAAGTAGTATTTTTGACATAATAAAGGCCTGAATATTGGGTGAGAAGCCCTTAATTTTAAATGACACTTCGATAATACTTTTGATATTTTGTGCTTATTATTCAATAGGTCTTGTAAAAAATTATTCAGACTTTAATGCTTGCTGGTAGTCTTCATTCAAGCTTTTCAGTTCAAAACTATCGTCTAGCATGTTTATTATTTCTGCCGAAACAGCTTCAGAAGATGGGTTGGATGTAATGATTTTGCTTATCTCGCCTCTAATTATTTGATCATTTTTTCTCGGATTTACTTTTTCAAATGATTCTCTAACGGCTTTAACCACATCCTGATTTTTTATTGATTGAGTGGATTCCCTATTACGGCTTTTAGCGGGTGTTGATATTGCCTTTTGGCTCGATACGTTATTGCTTGTTTTAGTAGATGTCGTTAAGTCTATATTTTCAGCCGACTCGTTGACTTTAGTAGTAAAAAACACCTTGAATAAAAAAGCGAGCCATAAAAAACCGGTAAGAAAAAGAAGAATGAATTCGGGGCGTTGGTATTTCCTTATTTTATTTTTTCTTTTAGGAATGTAGCTTTGCTTTTCCATTCTGGCACATCAAAATACTAATAAGGTTTTAATTCTGGGTCGGCTCTCTCAAATAACGTTTCATAAGCTTTTCTTGCTAACAATCTTATTTCATCACTTTGCATATTGCTCAGTGTTTTAAATATTTCTGTCTTTTCTTCTACGCTGGCTTCGAAGCGTGGTTTTATCTCTTCTCCTTTATAAAGCGATTGCATCGACGTTAATATAATGCCGGATGCATAATATTCAGCCTGCCCTTGCGTCATCGGATTAAGCGAAAAAATTAGCAGTTTACTCAACCAAATATTATGCCCTTTGTCTGTATTGGCAAGTTGTGATAAGTACGCACCCAGCTCTTCCATGCTGTGCCCGATGGCATGTTCATCCAGCTCTTTAAATAGTTCTTTTTGCCATACGGGTACTTTCCAATCTTTTTTATCAATTTGATGATACGCCTCGTGGTATTCAATACTGGGGAGTAAAACATCATCTAATTTATACAAAGATGGAATATCAACAACTTCACTTTTTTTATTCGTTTTAGTTGCTTTGCTTTGACGTTCTTTATTTTGACCAAGCAACACGCTAATCGCATCTAAACCACTACCAAAAACACTGTTGCTACCGCCACTATTATTGCGTTGTAGCGTTTGTTGCATTTTAGAATTATTTAAGCGACGTTTATTTTTTAAGCGTTGTTTCACCGCATTTTTAACTTCGCGTAGTTCTTTTTTATCGGAATAAATTTTCTTTAAATCTTTTTTGTAAGATTGTGTGACTAATTCTTCTATCTCGTAATAGCCTTGCATCCAATACGGGATGACGTAATTGCGCCCTTGAAACGTCAATGCCGGCAGTACCGATTCGGTCGTAAAACGTTTAATTCGATCAAGCAAAATAAGCGAACCAATACCGGTTTCTTTGTAGGTCAAACCTAGCGCACTATCCACCGCAGGGACTTTATCGATGCGCGTTGATAAGAACAACGGTAATTCCACTTTGTTATCCTTATAATTATTTACTCGCTGGTCACCAGAATGATCCGATGAAACACTAGAATAATAAAGTTGTTTACGCTCATGCACTTTGTAAACAATCATCATCGATGTGCGACACAGTTCTGGCTTATTATCGCTCATCATTTTTTCTAGCTGTTTGAGCATCATCAATTCTGCAAAAGGTGCATCGATAAATGACGAACAAGGCAGAGTAAAAGACTTGGGGGAAATATAATAAGGAATACCCTGTTTATCCATTTCTAGATTTATTGCTTTGGATGCGAATAAAATATCTCTGCTAGAAACAGTGGAATCACCCAGTTGCTCTAATTGTGTTTTCATCAACGAGCGTATTGCGCCTTTCTCGGGCAGATCAACCCATAATTTTTTCTGTGCCTTTGCTAATTTATCATCAATTTTTGCCAGCGCACTCGGGATACCCGCATGGCTCAACAATAATTTTTGATGGAGCAAATCGCTATAATACGGTAGGTAGTTTGCCAACACATTTTCTATTTTACGTTGTTGATACCAATCATTAAGGCTGAATAAACTAAAGACGAATGCGCCAATTAAAACAGGATAGAGTAACCATGATTTAAATAAAAGTGCGAGAAACGGTGGTTTTTTTATGGCTGGTTTTGACGTTGTTGCTAGTCGTTTAGATTCGCTAACGTTATTCGGTTTTTTCTTTGATAAACGTTCCAGCAATGCTTGCTTAAAGTCATCTTCCTGCACAGGGTATATTTTACGTTGACGAAACCCATCCAACACTGCCTGCTTTGTTTTTAGATAGCGAAGCACCAATAAATAACGAATGGGATAAACCCAGCCACGATAGCTACCGACCTTTTCAAACGCATCGGCTTGCATCGCCTGCACTAATAAATCAGGGCTATTATTAATGGTGGCAAGAATAATTTTATTTAGCATTATCCTACCTCAGGCTTCTAGAAACAGTATCGACAACATTAATACGTTTTTCGATTGTTTGTGGCACATAACAATTGGTCGCATCCACCAGTGCTATCGCTTTTTTACGAATGCTGGCATCACTAATCGAATCTTCAAGCCCGCGCCGGAAACCGCTCCAATCCCATCCGCAAATATATTCTGGAATTAACTTAAAGCGTGTAGACAGATTGGTTAGCGCAATGCGTGCTTCCTCATTTCTATGATTTTGCATGTAGTAAATAGCCGCCAAGGTATCTTTGATTTGCTTATAACCATCGGTGAGTAGACCACTGCTGTTTATTTCTTCTTGCAGTTCGTGGAAAGTATCACTATCAATATTTGCCGTCACATAGGTTTCCATCAAATCAAGATTAATTTCCGAAGCTACTTGCAAGACCGCAGGGCTTGGATCTCTCTCCTTCCTTAATAGATCACGGGCTTTTTCGAGTTCACTTGTAGCCGTTTCTAAATCATCGAAATAAAGCCACGCAAGCGCGCCTGATTCTCTACGCCGCGCGGCAACATAAGTCGCTTTGAAATGATATTTTTCGATGTACTCTGTCGCTTCTTGAAAGCACCTGTATTTAGTTTGCGCTGCTGTCATATCCCCTTCATGATGATTAATGGCAGTTAAATACCAGTACACACTATTGATATAATTGGGGTCGCCAGTGCATTGTAATTTACGCGCATGTTCAATGGTTTTGGCTACATCTTTCTTTCTATAAAAACACTCGGTTGCAAAATCTTCCAAGTCTGCTTTTATTTTATGTTCGGATTTACGCCAGGTTAATTGCTCGCCAATTTTGTCGATAGACTGCACTAATTTATCACAGTCTTTTTCGCTTGCCAGTATTGAGCGATACGCATTCATCAATAACACCACTTCTTGGCGTTTTTCACCCGGGGCAGAAGGAATATCTTGGGGGTCACACTGCACCGCAGGTTCTAAGCTACATTGAAAGATGGGGTTACCATCTTTGCCATCGCCTTCTTTATCCCCCCCTTTTTTACCTTTGCGTAGTTTACTGAGTGCCCCCGACTTCATTAACGACTGCATAAACTCCATCGGCGTTTGCGCAGCAGCAGATGAAGACTGGCTAAAATCAAAACTTAACTCAGGATTTTGCTCTTGCAAGGTCGTTACAATCTCCACCATTTGCTGTTTGGCAAGCCATTGAGTAAACGCGAATTGCTGTTGAGGCGGTTGTTGGGATTGTGCCCCCGCCATACGTTGTTGGGGCTTAAAGGAAATCGGTGTGTCTTCTGGTTTGCTGACATATTGCCATAGTATACCGCCTGCCAATAGCAATACTAACAACGGTACGAAGGTATAAATAAGCAATTTAGCACGGGTATGATCACGCTGTTTTTCGATGCGTTGTTGTAGTGTTTCACCACGCTCATTGGTGCGTTGATCGGTGCGTTTTATGGTTTGTTTGTAAGCGAGTTTTGCTTCTTGTGTTTGATTGGTTTTGCGCAGTAGCTCGGCGTGTAAATAGATTAATTCTGGATTCTCAGGGTCTATTTTTATTTTATTTTTAACCGCAAGCAGTAGTTCATTAAGGCTTGCTTCCTCGCTTAATGTTTGATCAATCCCCCATGCTTTGATTAATTGTGAATAAGATTGTTTCATCAAAACCTTTCTCGCTATTGCCCAAGGTACGACGGTAAATAAACACATCGCGGACTAAATGAAAGATCACAAATATGTGCCGGAGCCTCATCATTCACCGGTTGCCAACCCGATTTTACAAAATACGTTTTTAAATATTCGCGCGCACTACGAAACGCTTCAAAACCACTGGCATTTATATTGCCTTCGTTACTGCTGTCGTAAACAAAGAAATAGGCAAATTCTTTTTTCGGATCAATAGAGGCAAGTGATTGTTGAAGCGCAGAATTACGTTTCTCTATATCTTGAAATGGGTACCACTCGGTGGTGTCATTCACATAAAATGAAAGTCCCTTTTCTTTATCTATTTTGCCAAACAAGCCTTTGTAATCCAGCGGGAAGATTTGTTTTGATTTAGCGGCACCACGTGTTGCTTGCATTGCTGCGTTAGAGAATAAGGTTGCTGTATCCAGCTTTACAATACGCTCATCTTTGCAGATGAAAAATACCGGCGCTAAGTTGGTCGGATGCTCTAACGGAATCTCTAATTGATAGGTTTTGTTGTTATCGTGAATCAGATTAATAACGGCAAATATAATCAAGATGCCCACTGAATTGGAGACAATATCAGTGAGAGAGTCGAGGCTTATTAAATCTTTCATGGATTGCCCTGATTCATTTTTTGCTTATTGGTTTGCTTAGCGGTTTGATTAGAACTTTGATTAGAACTTTGACTCGAACTTTGACTCGATTTAAGGTTTAACGTCCAGTTACTATCCAACGGCTCAAGCCCCACGGTAATAGAGGCAGAATCTTGTGTAAACGTCATTACATCGCGGATTTTCTGGTACGCTTGCCCGCCGTTAGGGTAGATACCAAACAACAAAAACTCTTCGTATAAATAATTTGCCTTTAGTGCCAATTCGTTAACGGTACGAATATTGTGAAGCATTTCTAAAATATCATCTATATTCGGTTCAGTCGCCGCTTGCTTGATTGGTCCGACGTGGGCTTCTAAACGGCGCATCATTTGTTCGCGCTTATAAATAATATCATCAAGGGTTGCTTTGCCATCATCATTTAGTACTTTTCTTAGGTCACTTAAATATTTGATCGGTGGCACACTAATAATGCCGTCTGGCAGATTAAAGACTTGATAAGCCACCTTGTAGCCTTGCTCAATTTGGGCAGACATCTCAATTTTTTGTGGCGTGCTAAAACTATTAAGCACATTGATAAACGACAACACACCCATTACACACAGGAAAATACTCAAAAACGGAAACAAACTGATTTCCAATTTTTGTTGCGGTAAATAACGAGCATGGCGGACGGCGCGATTCATTCTAAAGCCTGCTATTTCAACTTAGAAGCAAATACAGTTTCATATAAATCTTCCATTGTTTCTTGTAACGCTTTGATTTGCGTACTGAGCAATTTAATCTCATTGGCAACAACATTGCTGGCACTATCAGTGCTTGCCGTTTGGCTCGTACCAGTAAGTAATACGTTGGTGTTCGTGTTGCCGTGGGTTAATTTAGGTTTTATATTATGATACCAACTTTCTTCTATATCGATTAGATAAGCTTCCTCTTGCTTTTCGAGCCAGATCATTACCATCATCAATGGAATGCTGAGTAATAATGCTAACAAGGTTGTATCAAATGCTGTCGCCAAAGAGTTAGTCACGAGCGGTAGGTTTTCTTTTAACATCGTAGAAACATCGGTAACGGAACTAGTGCTGGTCATCGCATCAGAGAAATGTGCAATACCATTACTAATACCCCAAACTGTGCCGATAAAACCTATAATCGGGATTGCCCACACCATAAAACGAGGCAATGAAAAAGAACCGCGCATCAATTCACGTTCTTTAATACCAAAGGTTTCATCCACATCATTTTCTTGATGGTTTAAAAATAAAGACAAGCGATTTAATAATAAATTATTGGACTTAATGCCTTTCTTAACAGCACTTTGTTGCAAGTGACTATTAACCTGAGGTGCAGAAACATCGGCATCTACATCCGCCAAAACAGAAGGGAAAACGCGTGTTGTGAGTAATTGTGTTTGTTGTTGTTCTTTCCTAAGCCTGCCTCTTTTTAACATCAAATGGAAAAAACTAGCCGTAAAAAACCAAAGGATAATCGGTGAAATCCAGTTGCCAACAAATAATTTTAAGCTACGTGGTAACGTATTAGAATCACCAAAAAACCAGTACAACAGCATTGCAGGTAACAATACCAACAGTGCGGTAATAATCATCGGCGATTGAAACGGTTGCTCTATAGGATAGATTTGTTGCTGACTATCATCGGTACTATTATTATTGCTGGTAAATCCAGTGGTTTGGTTGATTGCTTCTGTGGTCACGCGTTTAAGCTCCAGAGATAAGATTAAATAAGTACTTTCTAATGGACACTTATAGTTGCATAAGTTCTTATATTTTCCAATAAGAACAGTATTTTTGTTTAATTTATATGCGTGATATTAATAGCAGGTATTACTTTATCCCAAATCCACACTTAGAAAAGCGAGATAGAATGCAAGTATTTGGTTTCACAGTGTATTCGAAAAATATCCGTTTCACCCATGGTTAATCGGATATTTTTGGGATGTACTGTGGAATCAAAGACTTGTGTTATATCCGTGTTTCTAAGTGTGGATTTGGGTTTATAGGTAATCCCGCTTTTTTCCAGCCCATAAAACCCGAAGAATAATCCTTAACGTTGGTATAGCCCATTTTTTGTAAGGTATCTGCTGCTAACGGTGTCCGCACACCGCCACCGCAGTAAACCACTATTGGTGTATCTTTACTCAATGCCACACGGGTAATTCGATATTCTA
>CAZMWD010000051.1:0-10682 GCA_964569685.1 uncultured Cocleimonas sp.
CTCCTAGTCAACATCCCAAGCATCTTCGAGCGACCCAAGACCTACCAAAGGAGTTGCTAAGGGAGTAGTCATAGAATGCAAAGCATCGCTACTCATATTAACCGGGCTTTCAGAATGACCCAATAACTTATTGACCAGCCTTAAATCATCGACAGACAACACACCTGCGGCTTGTTTTAACTTAAAAATATTCTGTAAATAGGTATACCTTGCATCGGTATAACTGCGCTTCACCTGAAACGATTCCCGTAACGAAGAAAGCACATCCGTCATTGTGCGAGTACCCGCTACTCTCCCCTTACGCATATTTTGTAACGCTAGTTCAGATGATATTACTGCTCTTTGTAATGCACGAATATTTTCAATATCCGTCATGATTCTCTGATAAGAGAATTTGACTTGTTGCCCTATTTCTCTCTTTTTAAATTCCAGCTCATAGTGCGCTTTTTTTAATTTGAAATTCGCTCCACGTACCTTTGATGCCACCTTGTCGCCTTGATAAAGAGGGATATTGATTTCAAAACCAACTTTTCCATCCCTATCAGAAAAGCGTTTCGATGAAGAACCCCCTATGACGCTTGAGCCTTCATAACGGGCAAATAAATCGAGCGTTGTCGTACTCTCTGCCTGTTGGATAAAAATATCTTTTTCTTGAATATCAAGCTCACGATTTGCAGCCACAATTTCATGACTACTATTCTGTGCTAAACGCAGCCATCCATTCACACTGCTCGGCTCAAGTTTTACAAATTGTCTATTGGTATTCAGCGTTGCGAGGGTATCATAATGCTGGCCTGTCATTATCTGAAGATTTTTTCGGACATCATCTACATTATTTCTAGCAGAGGCTGTTGAAAATAAAGCCTGATCCAGACGTGATTCCGTCTCTTTTACATCCGTAATGGTCGCTTGTTGCGCCCTAAACAAAACGTTGAGTTGGTTTAGATTTTGTTGAATGGCATTTTGTTCAAGCAAACTGAATTTGAGCTTATTCTGAGCAATAAGAAAATTAAAATAATTATCCGTGACACGTCCAAACAATGCCTGTCGTTGCGAATCCAAGAAGGCTTCTTCCTGCTCAAGCATAGAACCTGCTTGGGAAATCCGGTGATTCAGTTGTCGATTATACAATGGCTTGTTTAAGCCCAGACGGTAATCTACTTCAACCTCATCTGAGTTGCTACTATTGACTCTACCACTACTTCTATCACGACGATTAGATCGTTCACTTGCAGAAAAAACATAACTCGGTGTTACTTTAAGTGTCAGTTCCGAATCATATTCCGCCATTATTTCATTTCTTCTTTCAGCCGCAATCTGATAGTCAACGCTGGATGCCTTAAAACGAAGGCTATTGGCTGAAGCATCAGAAAAAACTTGCATTAAGTCTGCAGAAAAAGCAGAAGTACTTGTAATTATTAGCAAAAGGCTACTTGTGAAAAAGAAAAATTGTCGTTGATGCATTTTACCACCCCAATAAACATTGGATTTGAGTTATAACTTGTTAGTCCATATGAAATGAGGATTATTATTGTTAATCTACATCGAAAACCATTCCTTGGTCTTTCTATTTGATTAAGATGTATCAATACATCTCTTATACGCATATCAGCGTATCACTGCCAATAGGAAGGATGTGAACCCTATCTGATAAACGTAACTAAAATAGTTTTCTTCGGTATTGCGTATCAACGTTTCATCTTCAACGCTTTTTCGATCATTTCGGGGTAGCGTTGCATCTCATTTTGACGATCACGAGAAGCAAAATAATTAAAACGTATAGTGGGAAGTTTACACATCGCATCAATAATGCTATTTCTTTTTTCTGCTGTCGGAAGCGAGAAAGGGAAAGGCATCCAAGCAGGGTAAACATCGTATTTATCGCGCGTAAAATAATTATTGTTTATGATTTTACGTGTAATATCAGGAGGTAGTTTTTCCGCACCCCTATTTCTTTTTGTTAAATAGGGTACAACAACACCGCATACTTTATCTCCAGCAAGGCCTTCTGGTGCGTCAAATGCGGAAATTATTTCACTTGGGAGTAATTGTACTTTATCTTCCAACGATGGCCACTTGTGCTCCGGTGTATTACGAATGCGATGCAAATTCATACGCCTTGGCGGATAGAGGCAGAATTCCGGTTGACGTACATACTTAACAATTTCTGGGTATTGGATAGCCGTTCCCATGCCTATTGCGATAGGTAATGGAGAAAGTAGCGTATGAACCTCACCATCAATGACCTTAATATAGGAACGTTCGTTAGAAATAAATCGCGCACCTGTTGATATTAACGATAGAATGATGGATGTTTTTCCTGCCCCAGCATCTCCTATGATAATAAAGGTACCGTTTTCAGTTTGCATCGCACCACTATGAAAAGCCTGCCAGCCTTGGTCTTCCAAATAGCCATTAATAAGTTCACGCGCACAACGACCAACCTCCAGTGCTTTCCATTGCGTACGATTAGAAAACACCATCGTTACTGTATTTTGTTTTAGGTCTGTAACAAATAACATCCCTTGGCTACGGTCACAATCAACGATCATTTTAGACGAGAAAATTAATCGTTCTATTTTACGACGACCCGTATTAACTCTTAAAATATCAATTGCTCCACTATCAATAAATCGTATCGCTTCTTGAAAAACCTCATCTGCTACAAAAGAACCTAACTTAAAACTTAATTTTTTCTTAGCAGTAAAAGTATCAAGTGGAAGCGGGTGTAAATATTCAAGCAACCACGAATATAAACTGGGTTCTGATGCCCAAAAATCAATCTCCAAGCCTTGTACTTTAATTTTCCCTAAACAGGTTCCTTTCTGTGCTGCTTCTTTAATTGTTTTATTGAGCCAACTTGGTTCTTTAGTCCTGTGTTTAATTTTCATAGGTATGTACTATTCGAATAAGAACGTAGAGTCTGACAGATTATTGCTTTTCAAACCTGTAACCACCCGATTACCTGTTAATTTTTCCAGATATTGTCTGCCAAGATCTCTTATTATTAAAATTATTTCTACTGAAACGCTGTAAGAAAAACCAACGCCTCCAACCTCATCTAAAATTCCTTACCTTTTATCTATTGGTATAAGCAACTGATCATCTTTTAACCATAATATTGTTATTTTACTGACTATTAACTATTCTAAATTTATCTTGATAAGATTTTACACATGATTTGTTGGTATTTTAGTTATACCAAATAGACGTCTAGTTGTTTATCTTTTGAGATATACCTCATCTAAATTTAGATTAAAGAACATCAATCCATTTTAGATAATCAAGACAAACCATTTAAAGGAAATAATATGAGTAAATTTAATCATGGAAGCTATCTAAGCGGTGGCGGTGGCTCTGGATCAGGGCGCGGCGGATACGGCGGTGGTTCTGGATCAGGTCGTGGCGGTAAAGGCGGCGGTTCTGGATCAGGACGCGGTGGATACGGCGGCGGTTCTGGATCAGGGTCAGGTAACTATGGATCAGGCGGTTATGGTTCAGGTTCCGGTGGATCTGGTGGCATGTATGACATGGACGATGATTGGTCTTGGTAATCGTTAGCTAACCATCTACCTAGAAAGTCTTACCTATTTTTTATTAAATTATTGGTCATTCTTTCTAGGTTTTCCTATTTATAAAACTTAGCAAAAATTATTAACTCTCTGTTCGTTCATTTTATTTTTAATATATAAAGTAAACATTTAGCAATATACAATTAGTAATAACTATAATGAAAAGAAAATCAAAAAAAAACAATCCTAAACAAATTACCCATCCCTATTTAAAAGAAATAGGAGACTCCTATAAAAAAGGATTTAAAGCGGTTGTTGTTTTCAGCTTTTTCATTAATTTATTAATGCTTGCTGTCCCTATTTATCTTCTACAAATATACGACAAAATAATACCCAACCATAGTAGCGATACACTTTATTTTATTACCGCTATTGTTCTGGTTGCCCTCTTTACATTAGCTGCTCTTGAATTATTAAGAAGCACTATTCTTGCCAAACTTGGTGCATGGTTTAACCAAAAACTAGGCAATCATTTATTAGGAAGTAGTATTCTAGCTGCTTCTAAAGCGTCAGGTAATTCATCTGTTAATGCGCTTAAAGACTTATCTAAACTTCGTGATTTCTCCACCAGCTATGCCGTAACCAGTTTGCTCGATTTACCATGGGTTCCTTTATATATTGCGATTTTATTTTTCATCCATCCAATCATTGGTACGATGGTACTCATTGGCGCTCTGATACTTTTTGGAATCGCTATTATAAATGAAATCAGTACCCGTGAAATGGTTGCAGATACCGAATCTGCTTCTCGAAGCTCTATTGACTTAGCATCATCCTATGTTAGAAATGCAGATACGATCGAAGCAATGGGTATGCGCAAACAAATCATTAATCGCTGGGAAGAAAGTCAGCAAGAGTCACTTGATACTAATTATTTGATTGACAAAAAGAAAGCCAAAACAATGTCACTGGTGAAATTAATTCGCCTCATATTACAAATTACAGTTATCGGCACAGCTGCTCTACTCATTCTTAAAGGAGAACTTTCACCCGGTGCAACCATTGCCACTATCCTATTAATGAGAAACGCGGTTTCTCCTCTCGAACAATCAATTTCAGCTTGGAAAGCTGTATTAAAAGCACGTATTGCCTATGCAAAAATAAACGATCATTTAAATTATGCACCTACCTTAAATAACACCAGAGAAATGCCAGCACCAAATGGCGTACTCAGTATAGAAAACATCCGCTTTCGCTACCCCGGGAGCGAAAAACCTATCTTTTATGGACTTAAATTTTATGTGAAACCTGGTGAGTCACTTGCATTAATAGGTCCAACGGCGACAGGAAAATCAACGTTATCAAAAATATTAGCGGGGATTATGAAACCCTCTTCAGGAAAAGTCCGCTTAGGCGGGCATGATATTTCTCTGTGGGAATCAGAAGCCTTCGGCTCTTATGTTGGTTATCTTCCCCAGAATGTTGAATTATTTGCAGGAACGGTAAGGGAAAATATTGCGCGTATGCAACAGGGGGAGCTTGACCGAGTGATTGACGCGGCAACATCCACAGGAATCCATGATGTAATTAAAAGCTTCCCTAAGGGCTATGATACTGAAATAGGTGAAAATGGTGCTTATTTATCAGGTGGTCAACGTCAAAGGCTCGGTTTAGCCAGAGCTATCTACAATCAACCTAAATTGATTATTCTTGATGAGCCCGATGCGCATTTGGATGTAGACGGAAAAGTGGCTTTAGTCAAAACTATTCAAAAATTAAAAGCGTCAGGCGCTATTATTATTGTTATTACGCACCACAAAAATATTCACAAATTTGTCGATTATATTTATGATTTGAAGAAAAAGCGTTTTATACCTAAGCAATCTACCTCGCCCAATTCACGAAAAAATAAAATCGTGCATGTTTCTAAGGGTCAGGAATGAACCCTCGCCATAAAACAACTGTGAAAAAAACACAATGAAAAGAGTAACAATTGAATCTCAAAACAACATCAGAGCTAAACAAAAACAAACGGCTCTTTCCCCTGCGGATGAGGCCGTGCCAAAAGAAGTACGTATTGGATATTGGGCCATTGCCGCCTTTCTTTTATTGCTTCTTTTATGGGGAGCAACCGTTCCATTAGCCAGTGGCACAATTGCTCCTGGCGTTGTCGGCGTTGAAGGTAGCAGTAAAACGGTACAACATCTTTCTGGTGGATTAATCAAAGAAATACAGATTAAAGAAGGAGATTTAGTGACTCAGGATCAAGCCTTGGTAATGCTTGAAAAAATACACATTCAAAATAAATATGATGCACTTAAAACACAGTTTATTCTTCTTCAAGCTAGAGAATCCAGACTCAAAGCCGAAAGTAATGCCTTAACTAATATTGTCTTCTCAAACCACCTAACCACAAAAATGAATAACCCTGAAGTGGTTGAAGCGATGCATAGTCAACAGAGAATTTTTGACTCAAACCGTGATTTATTATACGAAAAAGAAATAACTTATCGGCACAGAATTTCTCAAGCAAGAACATTGATGACCAGCAATCAGACACGCCTTTCATCAAATAAAGCGCGAATCAATACGGTAGATTCTGAACTATCAAATTATCAACGTTTACTGGCGCAAGGTTTAGTGACAAGAAGCCAGACTTTTTCTCTGCAAAATACTAAAAGCCAAACACAAGATCAAATAAATTCTTTACAAGGCAGTATCAACTCCAGCCGAGGTTTAATTGCACAATATAAAGCCGAGATTTCAGAATTCAAAATGGCACAAAAAAATCAGGCAACCAAAGAACTTGATGGCTTACAAGATAAAATCGCCTCCATTCAAAAAGATCTGAACTCTACTGGAAGCTTATTAAAACAAACCGTTATTAAAGCGCCTATTAGTGGGTTTATTGTTAACCTTAAAGCGAATACCATTGGTGGTGTTATCACAGCGGGTCAAACGATAATGGAGATTTTGCCTAACAATAAAAATTTCATTATAGAAGCTCATGTAGATCCAAAAGACAGAGATTCAATTAAAGTAGGTCAGTTAGCTGACGTCCGTTTTAGCGCATTTGGTAGGCGAGCGTTACCCATTAAAGGTAAAGTTATTTTTGTCTCTGCCGATCGCATCGTTGATACCAGCACAGCAACGAAAAAGCCCTACTACAAAACTAAAATAGAACTCTTAGAAGACCCCGCAATAAAATTAAATGGTGCGGAGATCCACCCTGGAATGCAAACCGAAGTCATTATAAGCACCGGTAATAGAACTGCTTCTGATTACTTTTTATCCCCTCTGACCAAAAGCTTTAACCGTGCTTTAAGAGAAAACTAAACAATAAAAAACTATCCTATGCCAACCTCAAATAAACCTAGAAAAAAATTGAATAAAAGAAACCACTCGGGGAAACTTTCACGCAAAAATGCACATAAGCGTTGTGAAAAAGTAACGGGGAAAACAATAATAAATATAGAATTCCCTGGAGGACGATCCCGTGAATCTTGGCGTGTTATTTTTGAAGGAAAGGAATCAGTCATTGCGACGAGAAGAAGAGAAAAATTTAGAGCAGATCTTGAAATCAGAGTGCTCAAAGCGCTAGAGAAACATGATGTTCCCAGCCCAAAACTCATTGCAACAACAGACTGGAAACTATTTCTTCAGGAAGACCTTAAAGGTGAACGTTTATCAAAAGAGCTAATGTTTGCCGATGAGGCAACAACAGAAAAATTACTGGATTCTGCTCTTAACGGATTATCACAAGCACAAAAAGCCGCGTCAGAGGAATTACTGGATTTACAAATGCCTATGATAGGCGCAAGAAAAGACTGGATTCTTGAACTATTGGAGAGACCGTATCCCATCGCTGATTTTTTTGAAGTGCCTGCTCCTAAGCTTGATATGAAAGCATTATATCAAACCTTACGTGTAAAACATCCACGTTTTATTAAATGGGATTCAAGGCCTGGTAATGCTGTTGTCCAACCCGATGGTGTTGTTGCTTGGTATGATTGGGAACATGCGGGTTCACGTAACCGTCTTGATGATGTTGCATGGCTATTGACTGATGAATTTGTTCCAGATTACCCCAAAGCGGAAGAATATTTATTAAATAAATATTTACCTGATTTTGCAGACCATAAAAGTATTGAAGAAGCTAAGAGCTACTTGATGATTTACGGCACATTTCACATGCTAATTCGCCTAGGTTTAATATTGGATAATAAAGGCAAAAAAGAATGGTGGGATATTGATTATTGTATAGAAAAAGATAAAGTCGGTATCACCTTGGACTGCGCGCAACGAACGTGTTTACGCGCCTCTCGTTGGGCACAACATTCCCCACTAACGAAGGAGTTATCACCTTGGTTAAAGAAAATCCATAAAAAGCTGGAAACATTGTAGAAACAGATACTATTGCAAAGATTCCAAACTGACTCCTTCGTTCCTTAACAGTTCTTTTAAGCGTCTCTTTTGAATACTAACATCCAGTAAATATTCACCCTTTTCAGAAATAGTTTCTTTTTTAATCGCATCCATTTCATAAAATTGTGCGCGTAAACGTGCCATCGAAGGTGATAAGCGTAGATTCCCCTGAAAAATATCTTCTGCAAATGTTTCTGCCAGTATCTTTGCTAAGTCTTCAAGCCCTTCTCCTGTTAATGCAGATAACCAGACTCTTGCGGGAACATTATTATGCGCTTCATCAATATGCGCGGAGGTGTTTTCCACTAAATCAATTTTATTCATCACTTCGATTTGTGGCACATTATCTGCGCCTAGTGTTTTAATCACACTATTGACTTCATCTTTATAGAAATCACGATCTTCTTCGTGACTATCAATCACGTGCAAAATCAAATCAGCTTCAATGGTTTCTTGTAGCGTTGCTTTAAACGCGACGACTAAATCATGCGGTAAGTCACGGATAAAACCCACCGTATCCGCTAATACAATAGATTGTTGATTGGGTAATTCTACCCGCCGCAAGGTAGGATCAAGCGTTGCAAACAATAAATCTTCCGCGAATACATTGGCATTTGTTATTTTATTAAACAGGGTTGATTTACCCGCATTGGTATAACCCACCAAGGATACGGTTGGTGTATCTGATTTTTGGCGTAATTGCCTGCCCTGCTCGCGTTGCTTGCTGACTTTTTCCAAACGCTTGTTGATTTGTTTAATGCGCACACTAATTAAACGTCGATCCGTTTCCAACTGAGTTTCACCCGGGCCACGCATACCAATACCGCCTTTTTGACGTTCCAGATGCGTCCAACCGCGAATGAGTCGTGTCGACATGTGTTTTAGCTGCGCCAACTCGACTTGTAACTTACCTTCATGCGAACGGGCGCGTTGCGCAAATATATCGAGAATGAGTGCAGTACGATCCAGCACGCGACATTCTAACGTCTGTTCAAGGTTACGTTCTTGTGCAGGGCTTAAAGTATGATCGAAAATAACCACATCCGCATCGTGCTGTTTCACGGCCAAGCGAATTTCTTCGGCTTTACCTGTGCCAACAAAATATCGGGAGTGTGGTGCTTGACGGGAACCGCCAATCACTAAAGAATTATGCGCACCCGCAGAACGAACAAGTTCTCTAAATTCTTGTTCATCCTGTTGTTGTGCTTTATGTTTGCTTGAAAATGATCCGAAGCGTATTTGTACCAAAATGGCATTATCAATCCGGGTTTCGCCCTGACTGAGTTTTTCAAATAGCTCCAAAATTAACGGCTAACGATAGCGTTAAAACTCATTTTTAGATTCCGTGCGCTATTCTTCTTCGTCCTCAACTGTTAATTTAATGGGACGTGACGGAACAATAGTAGAAATAGCGTGTTTGTAAACTAATTGGCTAACGGTACTGCCAAGTAGAATAACGAATTGGTCAAATGATTCGACATGACCTTGCAATTTAATTCCATTAACAAGATAAATCGCAACGGGGATGCGTTCTTTTCTCAAAGCGTTAAGGAAGGGTTCTTGTAGCATATGCCCTTTTGTTGACATGGTGTACTCCTGATTTATTATTAGGTTGTGGTTATTAATATTTTATTTCGTGTTGCATTTAAATTACTTATTGGGGTGCAACGCATCCTGTATTCCATACAGACTGAGTAAATAATAACAGGTTTGAATCAAAAGTGAAAAAGCAATTGATCACTAATTGCCCAATGGTAGGTTTAACTTACTAAACTGCCGTTTTATAAGGCGTTTTTTGATAGAAGGTAGCGTTTTTTATAATATCCGGAATCAGGACTCTATTAAAAAGTCATTAATATCATCCACAATATCATCCAAAACATAATTTTGTGCATCATAAGGCGTAATATTTGGCTCGGATCGCATCCACGTCATTTGTCGTTTGGCTAATTGCCGAGTCGCAATTACTGCGCGTTGTTTCATCTCATCTGCATCTAATCTCCCTTCTAAATAATCCCATGCTTGCCGATAACCGACTGAACGCATTGAAGGTAAATCAGCATGTAAATCTTCACGTGCATATAGCTTTTTTACTTCATCCATAAAACCTTGTTGTAACATTTTTTCAAAGCGGATTTTCGCTAACTCCCTAATCCATTCACGGTTTTCTGGAATCAATGCTATTTTCATTAAACGATAAGGCAACGCATCAAGTTGCGCTTCTTTGTGAAGTGTCGTTAACGCTTTGCCGGTCAGTTCATAAACCTCAAGCGCCCGCTGAATACGTTGTTGATCATTTGGGTGTATACGCTCCCCTGCTACTGGGTCCACTTTAAGCAAACGTTTATGTAAAGTATCCCAGCCAGACTGCTTAGCTTCATCAGTCAAGCGTTGACGTACTTCTGGGTTTGCTTCTGGAAGAATGGCCAACCCATTTTCTAAGGCGCGAAAATACAACATTGTTCCGCCGACTAATACGGGGATTTTTCCCTGCGCAGTAATTTCCGCCATTTCACGTAAGGCATCGGTACGAAAATCAGCGGCTGAATAAGCCTGTGACGGATCAAGAAAGCTGATTAAACGATGCGGTGCTGTTGCTAATTCTTCTGTTGTTGGTTTGGCAGTACCTATATTCATCTCTTTATAGACGAGGGCCGAATCCACACTAATTAACTCAATCGGAAAATGCGCCATCAATTTGATGGCCAAACCTGTTTTACCAGAAGCAGTGGGGCCGATGATGAA
>CAZMWD010000052.1:0-10470 GCA_964569685.1 uncultured Cocleimonas sp.
CATTTGGTGCCTGTGAAGACATAGCGGTGTTTCCCCTTTGGTGCATTTGAGTGACAATGCAGATCTTATTAAACAAGTTGTCATTTAATTATTTATAGCTGTATTGTACTAAAACAGTATAAGACTCGCAAATAATAATAACTACTAGGGAAATTCTGAATAAGTCATGAATCGACATCTTGTGCTTACAATGTCCTGCTTCTACGTTATGAAATTTCGCAATAGCCCTGCTATTACGCGCATTTCATGCCTTGAATCAGAATATTGTAAGCGCAACCTGATCGACTCAGACTTATTCAGAGCTTCCCTGGTATTTACCGATAACATGTTAATTTATAGAACTCTTTTTTTAGTCACCGACTATTTTAAGATTAAGCACTTCAAAAAGGCATATGAATTGTCACGCTTGTCGAAGTATGCGTATTTAATCGTTCTTATTCATGTAAATAAACCGTAATGCCGAGTTTTATAGCGGTAATATCGCGTTGTGTCTCTGTCGTTGTGGTTAAAACCTGAGCGCCGAAATTTTCAATAGCAGTGGTGTTTTCATTTATCGTTTCAAACTTTTGCCACTCAAGGTTAAATGCTATTGTGCGAGAAATTTTATATTCGATGCCGATGCCATAATTAAATTGATTCTTATCAAACTGATCAATATGACTAATTCCACCCATACCATAGAAAGAAAAATTATCAATATCGGCACCCATTTTTAGATTTGTCCCATAAATAAGATCATCATCAAGTTCTGTAACCATGAATTCAGGTGATAAAAAAAATTGATGATTTAATCGTCTCTTATATTTATATCCGATACGAATACCGGCATTTGAAAAGTCTTTTGTGGCTGAGTTAGAGACATTAATATCCTCAGGCGGCGGCGAACTAAATGTTTGATTGATTTCTACATGAGTAGAAAGCTCATGTGAAACGCCGTCTGCACCAAAATACATACCACTGCCAGCATAAGTGGTGGGAGTGATTAGTAGCATCATAGAAAAATAAAAAGATAGTTTAAACATCGAACCTGATGAATGTTAGATATGATTCTGGTAATCCTAGATTAAATCGCGTCATTGTCAAACGGCTATAAATAACTTTGAAAATTTAAGCTAAGTTTTGTAAAATTATTATTCAATACTTGCATTGCTTATTGTATTAATATTAACCAAATCACCTTTATGACAGGGATCACTTATTAACATGCGTTTAATCTTTATAGCCACTTTGGTTGCCATTAATGTGCTATTTTTTCTACCGAGTGCCCATAGTGCCACGCCTGAACAAATAAGTGTTCAGAAAAATGAGCAACTACTACGTGAGCAGCAACGATTACTAAAGTCGCGCGAAAGAGTGCGCCTGCTTAAAAAATTGCAACGATCATTGAATCCTATAGCAATACCTCAGCGGGTTCCTAAAGCCAAAAAGGCGCTACCTTCCGATGTTTGTTTTGACATTAATAAAATTATTTTTGATGGCACAGAAAATATGCTTAAGGATGAGGCACGTGCATTAAAACAACCCTGGTTAGGTCAATGTATGTCGCTTGCCGATATTGATTTATTGCGCAGCAAGATAGATGCGTTTTATATTAATGCAGGCTGGATTATGGCACGCGCTTATTTGCAGCCCAATCAAAATATAAAAAGTGGCACGCTGATCTTTAAAATTCTTGAAGGCAGGCTTGAAAATATAAGATTAAATTTCAACAGGAGTAGAGAGCAGTTACAGATTGCCACCGCTTTTCCCGCAATGATTGATGAAACAATTTTCATTAGAGACATTGAACAGGGTCTTGATCAGATGAATCGCCTGCAATCCAATCGTGCCACTATGACCATGGAACCGGTAAAAGGCAAGCCTGGAAAAACCGCTATTCTTATCAATAACATTACACATAACCCATATCGATTGTCCCTGGGTTATGACAACCAGGGGTCGAAAACTACGGGTGATAAACGTGCTGTGTTTACTCTTGATAGCGATAACCTGTTATCGCTGAATGACAACCTGCTTATCAGTATAACCGAATCGCTGGAAAGTCACGCCGAGCGAGACAGTAGTAGCTATGGCATTAATCTGTCTGTTCCCTATGGTTACTGGTTGTATGCGCTGGGTCTAAACCATTCAAAATATCGATCCACCAATGTCAGTGATAGTGCTGCTTTTGTGACCCAGGGGGAGTCGGATACGAATACGTTTCGAGCGTCCAGAGTGGTCTATCGGGATAAAGACAGTAAAACCACCCTGGGTTTTGCTTTCAACCTGAAACAGACAAAAACCTTTCTGGAAGATGTGCGATTAGATACTGGTTCAAGAAAACTAACCGTCGCCGATTTACGTTTACTCCATGTTGTAAGAAAACCAGAAAATCTGTGGACAGCGCAACTGACCTATTCGCGTGGACTAGATGCCTTTGATGCCTTGCTCGATGATCCGCTTACCGGGAATGATATACCTAAAGCACAATTTGAAAAATTGAGCTGGAACCTGACATTATTCAAACCTTTTGATCTGGGTGATATTCACCTCAGTTACCAGGGTGTTCTGTCTGGTCAAATTAGTCGCGATGCGCTTTTTGGCTCCGAGCAAATGGCTATTGGTGATTTGCACAGTGTGCGTGGTTTTCGTGATAGCCCTGCATCGGGTGACAGTGGCAGTTATCTAAAAAATGATATTCGCTGGAGTCCTCAATCTGGATACAGCTATTTAAAAACACTTAGTTTTTCACTTGGGCTGGATGTCGGTTATGTCCGCGTGAGAAATAATAATATCAATAATACCGGTGACAACAGTGTCACGCTGGTCGGTATGGCAATCGGTGCGCAACAACTCATAGGCTTTTCGCATGACCGACAATTAAGCTGGAGTTTGAATATTGGTAAGGCTTTGTCAGCGCCTGAGTCCATTGATAAAAGCGATTTTATAGCTATCTTTAATCTGCATTGGAAGTTTTGGTAGCGATCAGGGTTCTATGTCATAATACCTCTTAATATCAGAATATCTATTGTCATTTGACAGAAAAATCCATGGATGTGAATAAAACAGTTTTACTGTCTACGTTAGAATTACCTGCATCAGAATCATCATTGCAGCCGCCGTGCCGGTTAATAAAAGACAAAGCGATAAAAGACAAACCAATAAAACACGCTCTACTCAGCTTTAGTTTTTTATGCAGTTGGCTGCTTTACTCGCCCGGTGTTTTATCCGAGGTTACCCCCGATGGTGGCAGCGCGACAAATGTCACGGAAATTAACGGTGTTCCCATTGTTGGTATTGTTGCACCGACTGCAGCAGGTGTTTCGCACAATACCTTCACCACTTTTGATGTTGACGCGCAGGGCGTAATCATTAACAATTCTTTGCTTGATGGCACGTCTGCCTTACCGGGCGTGGGTGCGTTAACCGGTAATGCGAATTTCACCAGTGGAATATCAGCTCGCATTATACTGAACGAAGTTACCTCAACGAGTCGCAGTGCCCTGACCGGCCCGACAGAAATTTTTGGTGATAATGCCAGCTACATTCTTGCCAACCCCAATGGCATTACCTGTGATGGCTGCGGTTTTATTCGTACACCAACCGCCGTAGGGGATAGTGGTAACTTACGCGAAGTCATCCTCAGTACCTCGGATGCATTGACGTTTTCCGGTTCGGATATTGACCTCAATGAGCTGAGCATTGGTATTAACAGTCTTGCCGATATCATTATCGGGCCAGGTGGGCTGAATGTGAGCAATGTCGATGTCACTACACTGCTTACCCGTACCCTGAATGTGGATGGTTTAATCAGCGCGGCCAATAACCGGTTACAGTTCCTTTTGGGAACCGGCACGCTTCATTTTGACGCCAGTCAGCCCGAAGCGCGAAGTTATAGCGCGAGTCAATCCAGTGATGAAGCCGTCACCGTGGCAATTGATGCCAGCGTCGCTGGTGCTATGAATGCGGGCCAAATTTATATTCTGGCAACCGAAGATGGCGTAGGAGTAACCACCGCTGGCGATCTTATTGCCAGTGCCGGTGATGTTGAACTCACCGCCAATGGTGACATTGTGTATCATAATATTAATGCCAGCGAAAAAGTTAACGTGACGACCAATGGTGTTGATTCAACGCTAAACGTTAAAGGTAATACCGTTGCCAGTAATGAAATCAACTGGAACGTATCGGGTGATGTTGATATTAATGCTGGTGCAGATACCAGTATTGAAGCAACAAACAGTTTTACGGTTAATTGCAGCAGTGGCAATTGTGCCCTTACTTCACAGGATCAACTCACGCTAAATGCCGCCCAGGTCAACAGCAATACCGACATCATCACAACAGCGGGAAATGACCTTGTTATCAATGCCAATGTTAACAGCAGTGGCGATTTGCAAAGCGGTAATCGACTGACGATTAATGCAGATGCTCAGATAGCAGTAAATAATTTGTCAGCAGTGGATGAGATACAGTTAACTGCGAATACCATCAGTAGTAATAAACTTGATGCTGGCGGCGAACTTGTTATAAGTACTATTGGTTCAACCAGTAGTAGTGACATTAGCGCAAGCGACAATATTACAATTAATGCGGCATCACTTGATGCCGATAATGTGCAAAGCAGTAATGTACTGGCCATCACCACCACAGGCAATACCACGACCGCCAATATCAATGCGGCATCCGTCAATATTACTGCGCTGAGCTTAAATACAGATGATATTCAAACCGATGATGTAGTAACTATTAGTGCTACAGATAACGTAGTAACAGCCGATATCAAAACGTTATCAGCAATTAATATTACTGCGGCATCGCTAATCACTGATGATATTCAGAGTGATGATGTACTAACAATAAATACATCGGACAGTACCACAACAGCAAATATCAGCGCACTGGATATCAATCTTGCCGCATCATCGATTAACAGCGCGAACATTAACGCCAGTAACGATGTTTCACTAAACGCCAGCAGTGGTAATATTACTACCGCCAACTTAAATGCCGGCAATGAGATTAATGTCACTACGCAGGGTAATAATGCCGACTTGCTTACCACCGCCATTAACAGTGGTAATAATGTCAACTGGCAGCTTAATGGCAGCGCACAATTGTCTGGTGATATTACCGCAACAAACACGATCAACTTTAACTGCATCACCCCTGATTGCACGATAAATGCCAGCAATGCATTACAACTTAATGCGCAGCAGCTCAATACACAGGCGAATATTCAGAGTAGCAATAATCAAAACCTGACGATTAATGCCAATCTACAAAGTAGCGCAGATATCAGCAGTGGCAACCGTTTGCAAATCAATGCCAGCAATGGCGATATCAACAGCAGTGGTTCGCTAAGTGCCAGTGAAAATATCGAACTATCTTCGGCAACCGACAGTGAGATAAACATTGCCGGCGATATCACCACTGCTAATGATTTTATTATTACGGGTGATGGCAACTATAACCATAACGATAATGACAAGTTAAATATTGCAGGCGACTGGATTATCGACACCCACAGCCTGACCAATAATGACACGTTGATTGCAACCGATTTACAAAACGGTGTGTTTCGTGTTGATGAATTTCATAACAACGGATTATTGCAAAGCGATGGCTCGCTTACCGTACAGGTTGATAATCTGTTAAACAATAGTGGTGTGATTGCATCACTGGAAGGCGTGGTTAAAATCAATCACAGTCAAAATGAAGGGCATACCGCTACCATCAATAACAGCGGTATTATTAGTGCGATTAACCTGTCGGAACAGCAGCAACCTGAAAACACCTTAATCATCAACCCTCAATCTATTGTTGATGATCATGTTACTGCGATTCTTGCCGGCGAACAGCGCAGCTCACAGGATCTAACCAACAGTATTAGTGCGAATAATCTGGAAACACTCTCGCAACTCACTGCGGGTACAGGTGAACTTGGTTCATTACAAATCAATGCGGATGTTTTCAATAACGAAGCTCTTAATGACAGTGGAGCGGCAATCGTCAGCGCCATTCAGATCAGCCTGAATGTTGGCGCGCTCAACAATCATGGCGGTCTTATCAACGCCAGTGAAAACATGGTCATCAATGGCGACACCCTGGTCAATACCAATACAGACACACACTTCGGCGTCATTATCTCGCGCGATAATATCGACATTACTTTAGACAGTCAGTTTGATAATGACGGTATTATCGAATCCACTGACATTGTTATCGACGCTCCGATACAGAACAACAGCAGCGCACAGTTATCAGTGCCGCTTGCCGGCGAAAACATTAGTACCACCTCAAGCCTGCAAACCACGGTCAGTCAAGCATGGTTTGACAGAGCGCAGGAAACGGAGACTTATTACCAGTACAGCAAAGCGGGTGATAATAATCCGTTGCTTGAGTCTAATCTGAGGCAACTAACGGATAACTTTTTAACTCTATCCGGTGGCAGTATCGGTGGCCTGCCCATTATCGGTGATGATTTATTTCTGGCGCAGTTATTAAGCGATACCCTGCGAGCACAGGGTGGTATTGATGGCGATATTCTTTTTGTGACCAGTGATCGTAACAACCTGTCGCAACTAAGTCGCTTATACAACAATACACTGGATTACATGAATCAGGTCAAACTGGACTTTGGTCAGCTGCCCAGCGAAACGCAACGCCAGACCATGGCAGAACCCATTATCGTTTTTCAACAACAGACATTAGCCAATGGCGATAACGTTTTTGCCCCCAGTGTACTGTTACCTAATAGTGAGCTGAATACAGATGGGCAGGCAGCCAGTCAACTCAACAGTCGTATTATCGCTCACAATCAGTTATTGCTAAAAGGGGAACACATCATTAATAGCGGTGATTTACTCGCTAGTAGCAACCTGACTATCGATACCATCGATTTAACCTTTACCACCACCGAACGTAACTGGTTTGTCACCGAAGAAGGTGTCGTTAAATACCGTAGCGCCATGATAAGCGCCCCCTCATTAGCCATTTTGGTGAACGGTAATTATATGCAAAAAGGTGGCCAGCTGGTCGCCGACACACCTGTTATTATCGAAGCGGAAGGTATTGATATAGACGGTGTCGAGATACAGGCGCATGGCAGTTTACGTAGTGTGAAGGCAAAAATAGAATCACAGGATCCACTTTATCTGTTTGCCAGACAACATTTTAATGTTGGTCATAATGCAGAATTAAACGCTAACGGCGATACCGTCTTAAGTGCAGGCCAGACGTTGACGGTAAACGGTAAATTGCAATCGGCAGGCGAGCTTACGCTAACCGCAAAGCAAATTAGCGTAGCTGAAAAACGTGCCGACAGCGAACAAAGTACAGACACTAAATTATCAGCGCAGGGCAATATCGTCATGCAGTCTGAATCGACAATTGATTTAGGCAATGCAGAGATAAACGCCAGTATTGCAGTCAACGATGTCGTTAGCGTAGATACCGATGCTGATAATACAGAAGCGCAAACCGGCAATATTATTTTACTCGCTGAGCAGGATATAGCACTTGATGGCAGTACACTAAATAGTGAAAACAATGTGGATCTGCTCAGTCGAACAGGCAGCATTAATATCAATAAAACGCGCATTAAAAGCGAGAACGATAGTAGTTTCATTGCCACAGAAGGCACGATTCTTAATGCGTTTTCAGACGTTCTCAGTATCGGCGAGGTAATCCAGCAGGCAGATGCAATCACCCTGAATAAAACAAAAATAAACAGTACGGATAGTGTACATATCATTGCAAATGAAAATCTACAAATTAAAAACAGTACACTAAGCAGTCAAACGGATATCAACCTGAGTTCACAAACAGGCAATATTGAACTGGATAGCAGCAAGTTAAACACACAGGGTGATACCACCGTTATTGCCACCGAAGGCAGCATTGTTAATGCGTTTTCAGAACTGCTTAGTCTGGGTGATATTACCCAACAGGCGAATGAAATTAGCGTATCCAATAGCACCTTTAAAAATACGGGTGACGACGCCGAAAAAGGTGCAACCAGTCTGCTGGCAAAAAACAATCTGACAGCGGACAACGCCACTTTTAATACCGGTAATCTTAATGTCTTTGCAGAAGACGGTACGCTCAATATTAATAACAGTAAACTGGATGCAACAGGCGATATGACATTAAGTGCGGGTAATAGCGTACTACTGGAAAATAGCGTGGTTAATGCACAGACCAATGTCGCAAACGACGCGCTTATCAATGCAAATTTCAATGCAAATCTGGCAGAAAACGCACAGCCTTATGTCAGTGGCAACCTCGTTATGCTTGCTGATAAAGGCGACATCATCAATACCACAGGTACGCTCACCGCACAAAACAGCGGTTACATGAAAGCCGGTGGCGATATCATTAACCGCAGTACCCAAAGCGTAAAAAATAAAGCCACATCATATAGTCGTAAGACAAAATTTGAAACAGAGCATGTTAGTGGTGATTATGATGACGACTATGTGCCTGCTTACGATATAACGACGACCACCGTAACCAATACCAAAGTAGAAGGTCAATACGTCACCTCAAACATTGCCAGTATCAATACCGGAAAAGGCGGGCTAACACAGATAGCCGGTGGTGATATCCTTAACCAAGGGGGTAATGTAAAAAGCACGGGTGATATTTTCCAGCAAGCCGAAGGCAGCATCAAAGACACCCTGCTTACTCAGGATTACACCAAAAGAAAAGTTACCCACGTTGCCGCCAGCAGCAAAGAAACAAGCAACAGACGCAGTTTCGGGCAGAGAAATACATCAAGTAATAATGTTGATATAACGGTCACACAGCAGTGGAAGGGTGGCACGGGTGTGCAGCAGGCAAACACAAAGGCGGGCGGCAACCTTGTCCAACTAGCCGGCAAAGATATCTTGAACCAGGCAAGCAATGTGACTGCAGGGGGTGATATTTTTCAGGAAGCAAAAGGCAACGTCAGCAATCTCAGTTTGGACCAGGTGATGACAAAGACCAGCACTCGTCGTAACGCGATCGTTGAAAGCAAAACACTATTGACCGCAAATACCACAGCAGGCGGTAACCTCATCGTCAAGACACAGGGTACCTACACCAATACCGGCAATATCAAAGCGCGCAAAGGCGATATCGATGTCGAAGCCAAAGATATTATCAATACGCGCTTAATACGCACACTGGATAACACACAAAAAATAAAAACAAAAGAGGCAAAAAAATACTGGAGTACCGACGAAGTTACTACCACAACGGGTCGCCAACAGGTACTCAACACCGGTATCGTCACCGCCGGTGGCAACATCAACCTCAAAGCCAGTAACAAGATCATTGACACCGCAGGACGCTACCGCGCTGGCACCAATGGCCCACTTAAAGATGCCGACGGCAATGTGCAGCTCGATGCGAACGGTAAAGAGATTAAAGGCGGAGTTTATGCCAAGGCCATCAATGGCATCGACATGAAGAGTATCAAATGGACAGAGCGTGATGATACACAAAAAACCACCTCTCGAATACGATACGATTATAATAACGACGAAGATGTGCGTACTACCACAAGCAAAAATGCCGGTTATGCCACGCGAGACAAGGTTGTTACGGGTAATTTGTCCTCTGCCGGACATACCAGCCTTAAAAGTAAAAGCGGTGATATTAATCTGGCGGGTACTGATATCAAGTCAGGTGATGTCATTCAACTGGAAGGAAAAAACATCACCCTAAGTGCACTGAATAAAACGCACGATGTCGTTAAAAAGAAAAAACGTCAAAAAAACCAGGATACCACCATCAGCAACGATGTGGTTAACCTGAGTGCTGAAAATGGCATCGTCTTGATCACCACGGGTGAGAAAAAAGACAATCAGGGCAACCTGACCACACAGGGCACAAAATTCAATACTGGCAGCGGTGAAAATAGCAATGTGACTTTGAATGTGACTGGCGATACCAATCTCAATGCGGTCAATGATGAAGTATATTCATACTCCTACAAAAAGAAAAAACGTAGCTGGGGACGCAGTAAAACTAAAATAGAAGAAGACCGTAACGTCACATTAAATGCAACGGAAATCAAAGGCGGCGGCATGTTGTTAGTCAATATTGCGTTTGATGAAGAGGGTAAAATAAAAGCAAAAGACAGCGGCACCGTCACCATGATTGGCACAAAAATAGACATGGATAAAGAGGCCATTATTTATGGTGAAGATGGCGTCAACATACTCTCCGGCATCGAATACGATTTTGAGCGCAGAGAAACCCATAAATCTGGCTTTGGTGGTTTTAGAAAAAGCGGCAGGACTAAAATCAACGATGAACAGTATCTCGGTCACGCCGACATTGCCACCGGCAGTAAAACCATTCTGTTATCCAAAAACGACATTAATGTGGTTGCTGGAAAAATCGGTGCCACAAAAATTATAGCCGATGCCGGTTTTGGTTTAACCGATGCCGAACGCGCCGTTGCAAAAAGCGAAGGCAAAGCCAATATCAATATCATCG
>CAZMWD010000053.1:0-10433 GCA_964569685.1 uncultured Cocleimonas sp.
ATAAAAGTAAAGCATTTAGAAATCTTAAAAACATTAAGAATAAGAATAAGAATAATAACGAGGCGGGTTTAGAAAATGACATTATCAAACGCAATGGTAGTCGGGGTGATTTGGCTGGCAGTAACAGTGATGGCACTTTGGGTGGCAGTCCTATTGTTGAGGGACTAAAGACGCCTCCTGATACGCTTGTAGATATAAACCAAGCCAAAGCCACCTCTAAGGCTAAAAAGGGGGTTAAGATTGCCGCAGGTTCACCTATGGATGACCTAATGGATTTGTTGGACAACAATCCTGACTCAATCCTCGGTGATAAACTCAAAACCAAACTTGAACGAGGCACACTCACTAAACAGGAGGAAGACTTAATCTTCAAGATGTTCCCAGAGGATGTATCCGACACTGTTACGAAAAACTTAAAACTTCATGCAGAGCGCAAAACTAATGACAAAGGACGAACTGGAACACCAATCAGTGGAACTAGTACAGGCGATAACTCAGTCAATACTAGCTCTGGAATACAGTCTACTGAACCACAAGCACATGACCGAGAAGGAAATGACAGGAACGAAGGCGATGTATCAAAACCAAAAGGAAATGATGACGGAGCTAATTCTACTAGAAGCGGCAGGGGTGAACTATCCGACAATGAAGGACTGGACGGACACACTCCCAATGGAGCTGGTCAATCAAAAGAGTCAAATGCAGTTATCCGAAACGGACTTCTACCAAAATCTTCTGGGGGAAATACTGAGGGGATAGAGAGTGGTAAAAACTACTCACTTCAGGACGCGACAAACTTAAAACTGACAGCTGCAAAGCGCAGGAATATTAATAATGAAGTCACTGAAATTCTAAAAAAACCCAATGTCCAGATAACCGAAGCTGATAGAGCCATTCTTTCTCAATTCACAGGTTCTGGGGGGCTGAGCGGTAAAGATTCGGCTGGGAAGGGGAGTAACATCTTTAACCAGCACTTTACCGACTATACCACCATCAAGGAAATGTACAGAGCGTTGGACGATGCCGGACTAAAGCTTGACGGGAGGAATTTAGAGCCATCCGCTGGCAGTGGCAATTTCATAGGAATGATGCCTAATGCAACGTGGGATGCGGTTGAAATTGATGAACAGACCGCAAGGATTGCAAGCATTCTTTACCCTAAAGCCAAGGTGTTCAACGAAAGTTTTGAAACTTTTGAAGGGTCGAACTATGATCTAATTATATCAAATGTGCCGTTTGCATCCGTACAGGCATTAACGCGAAAGCACATGGCTACCGTAAAGCCACAATTCCGAGCAATTCATAACTTCTTCTTTGCTCATGCAATGGACAAGGTCAAAGAAGGTGGCGTTGTTGCATTTATGACTTCAACCTCAACGATGGATGGCAGGAAAGAAGCCACGAAGTTACGAGCCTCATTAATATCCGAAGCTGATATGATTGGCGCGTACCGGCTACCTCAAGGAACGCAGAAGGATAACGCAACAACCGATGTGTCGATTGATATTATCTTTCTTCAAAAACGTCCAAAAGGTGCTGAGAGCAAGATTCAGGCAGTCAATCAATCATTCATTGAGTTAGGCTCACATGAGGGACACACACTAAATCAATACTTCATTGATAACCCTTCCAATATTCTAGGAACAATGGCAGTTGCACCCGACAAAACTAAAATGGGACGAGACGGTTTAGTTGTGACGGGAACGCCTGATTACAGCAAAATAAAGCTTAATAAACAGAGCTATAGAACTAAGAGAAAAGTTGCAAAATCTGCAAAATCTGATACCGAACTCTATGCCAACTACAATGACCTAAAGGATGCAGTTGAGTTTTCCGCGCATAGTGAACAACCGTTTTATAAAGCTGGTGTTGTTTATGATGAAGCCGTTACGTTTCCCAATATTACCGGTGGTGCATTAATCGGTCGAAGACTCGCAGACAAACATGAGGATGCCATGGCAGACTTGCGCGAGATAGAGAAAACCCTCGATGTTTCCAAAATAGAAGCGTACAAAAAGAAATACAAAATAGCACCCAGTGAATCTAAAGCGTTGAAAGCATGGGCTAAAAGACACTATGCCACTGAGCAGTTAAACTCATTAACTGCGTTGTTTGATAAGGATTTCAACCCTAGTGAGATATTCTCAAAACAAGTCAGGTTTAAAAATTCCGGCAAGCTTGAAATTACGAAAGATTCACCGATTGAAGACCGCCTTGAAGCAAGTGAAAATGATGAAGGTATCATTAGCCGCCTAGCTACTGAGTTTGTTACCCCTCTGGAAATAAGTGAGAGTAATCAGTATGCCACCTTGAGTAATGGTGATGTTCAGAACAATCGGTTATATTACGCTGGGAATATCTACAAGAAGCTGAGTGATGCCAACACAATCAAAGATGATGGCAGTCGCACGCGACAGATTAAAAAGCTTAATTCAATACTCCCTGACCGTATTAAATTAGAAAATATTACCATTAAAGGCTATGCCTCATGGATGCCTGATCCTGTAATAGACGCCCTTGGGTACGAGGAAGAATCTAAATTGTTTGGCATCAATGTTATTTCTAGTAATGACGAGCTTGCCATTTATAACAACTGGATTAGAGGGGACTCGCTGGTGGTTAGTGATTCAGCTTTAAGCCCCAGTTCCAACGCCCAACGACTTAAGGGTGCGCAACTGATACTCAAAAAGGAATTAATCCCAGCCATTAAAAAAGCAGTGGTGAATGCCGGTTTAACGACTGATTTTGAAGATGCGTATAACCAAGCCAAGAACTTTCATGTTGACCCCGTATTCGATGGCTCAAGCATAAGGAATATGCCACCCGTGTTCAGGGGCAAGCCGTTTAAACTTTACCCCTATCAACAACGAGGGATTGAGAGAGCGGTTTATAACAAGAAAGGAGTGATTGCATTTGCCCCCGGATTAGGCAAAACACCAACTGCAATTATAATTGCAAATCAGCTACTTAGAAAAGGCATTGTTAAAAAGCCATTATTCATTGTTCCAGCTAATACGATTGGACAGTGGGAAGCCAGCACCTTGGAGTTATACCCTGATGCCAACGTGTTTGAGTTTCCGAAGTTCAAAGCGGGAGTGAAAAAGGGACAGGGCAAAGAGTGGCAGGACATGACAGCCATTGAGAAAGAATCCATGCTCAATAACTTGACCAACAACCAATATGATTACACGTTTATAAGCTCTAATCTTGCCACTAAACTAACGATTCCTTTACCAAAATTCAAGCAATATGTTAAGGAGCTAGTGGCAGACATTCAGGGGATGGAACTTGGCGATGACCCTGCAACTGCAACTGGCAGGACTAAATCGGAACTAAGAGCAGTTGAGGCGAATAAGGCTAAAATGGCAATGCTCACCGAGACCATGATTGCAGGTCGTAAGGAGCAGGAGAGTTCAGGCTTGGATATGGAAAAATTAGGCTTTGATGCTATTTTTGCCGATGAAGTTCAGGACTACAAGAACATTGGTGTATCAGGACTTGGAAAGCGTGGAGTTCTAGGTGCAGATGTAACCTTGAAAACCACCTATGCAAAAGATGCAGAGGGTAAGTCGGACAAAAACCAAGACCCTGTTAAGGTGGATATTGGCAGTGCTAGATCATATGGCTTTAGGTTCAAAACTCGCTATATAAGCGATATGAACAACGGCAATAATATCTTCATGCTTACCGGTACGCCTACCCCTAACAAACCGCTTGAATTGTTCACCTTGTTGCAACACATGGATACTAAATTATTGGAGGAATACGGCATTAATAACGTAGCCGACTTTGTGCAAGAGTTCTTTGTTGTTGAAAGTATAAGTTCAACCGATGCCAGTGGTAAGGCGAAGATGAAGAGTGGTCTAACCTCGATTAATAACATTGAATTGCTAAGAAAAATAACGTCTCGTTACGTTGATTACGTTGGTGTTGATGATGCCGAGGGTGTGGTTCGCCCTAAGCAAAAGGACTATCTCCATTCCATCCGTCAAAGTGCTGATGCAAGGGAAGTCATGGCTGATATTCAGGAAAGGCTTGAACAAGCGATTGACGATGCTTCAACAGTGAGAAGTCAGGGACGGACTCCTGATATGGAAGAAGTCATTACAATTTATGGTGCCGGTCGTGACGCAAGCATTGATGTACGACTTTATAAGCCCAGTAGACCAGTGATTGAACTCGGCAACTCAAAGGTTTTTAAGAAAGATACAAACCCTAAAACGTCCAAGTTTGCCAAAACGGTTGACTTGGTAAGTCAGGTGATTGATGGCAATAAAGAGGCAGGGCAACTCATCTTTATAGACCGTGTTAATTTTCCTAAAAGTTCAGCCATCGAGGGGACGGTTCACGAAGATTTACGACAGGATATTTTAAGGAAAACAGGCTTGAAGCCCGAAGAGGTTGGCATACTCACGGGCGCACAGCACGTTGACCCGGACACAGGACGGCTTATTAATCGGGTGGCAAACAATGCTAAAAAATCCAGGATTATGAAAGCCTATAATGATGGCTCGATTAGGGTTTTGGTCGGTGCAACCTCCCAAATGGGTGTCGGTGTGGATTTACAAGCCGACACGACTGATTTATACCTATTGGACATTCCCTACAGACCAGACCATGTGGAACAAAGGATTGCAAGGGCAGTGCGTCAAGGCAACAAGAACTCAAGCGTTAATGTGCATAGCTTCATTCAGCCCCTTACGTTTGATGAAATGAGTTATAGAATTCTTGAAAGCAAGCAGGGATTCAATGATGTTTTTTGGAAACCTCAAACTACGGGTGAAGTGGAGATTGCCACGACCATCGCGCCTGATGTATTTGAAGCCGCCATTGAACTTGCGAGTGACCCCGTGGAAAAACAGGTCTTGAGAGTTAGGCAATATCTAACTTCTATAGAGGCTCTAATCATAGAAACTTTAAATAAGATCAGTGGCTTTGCAGAACGAGCGCGAGTAGTGAGAAGTAACATGCTTGATACTCAAGGCGTTATGGATCGTAAAGTAGTCATAATTGAAGATGTTGCTCATACCCCTGAGGATGTCATTCCAAAGTATAAGGCTGAACTGGCAAAACTTGAGGAAAAACAAAAACTAGCAACTGAAAAATTAAAGAAAATATCAGAGTCTAAAGCAGCGGTAGTGACCGAGTTACAAGTCATTAGAGAAAAACTAAACAAAGTGGCAAAACTGTATTTGAAAGGTGGGGCTATAGACGAGAATACCTTGTCACAATCTGAGGTTGACAAGGATAAGGTGAGAGAACATCTTGAGAGTGCCACGCCTACTGAGGGTGATTTATTTTCCCAAGGTGAAGCTATTAAAACGAGTGGCCTGACGGGTGTGTCGGTTAAACAGTTAACTAAAATGTTGCCAGCCTACGCTAAGAAAATGCTACTCAGTGGACGGTTAAAAATAGTGGCAAGTGCCACCGACATTGGGGACGGGGATTTTAAAAAAAGCGCCAGTGTACGAGGTGTTTATCGTACCACTGAGGACGTGATTTATCTGGTTGCAGGTAACCTCAGCGAAAGTTCATTAGCCAGTACGTTGAACCATGAGATTTATCATAGAGCCTCATTGACTGATAAGAAACTACAGAAGAAAGTAACAGCGATTAAGAGGCGAGCGAGTGAAATGTTTGTTAAAGCATCTAAAGGCTTGGGTGATACTGACACGTTAAGGGCCTATAACCGAGCCTTGAACTCTTCGAGCAACCCTAAGCACCAACTTGAAGAATTCCAAGCTTACCTAGTGAGTGAATACAATAGCGGTAGAATTGAATCAAGGGGTGTTATTGCATGGGTTAAATCGTTGTTGGCTGGGATAAAAACTGCGCTATTACGCAATGGAATTGTGTCGTCAAACCTTACCGGAAAGCAACTACATGATATTGCCATTCGTTATGGAACGGGTACTAAGGAACGAGTTGCGCTATCCAAAGGGAACACCCGCAAAAGCGACCAAAAACGCTCCAACAATGGCTTACGAAGAATCATTGACGGACTGACAGGGGAATCAAGAAAAAGTGCGCTTGCTAGAGCGAGGACTGAGAACGATGCCTTAAGGTCGGAGAATGAAAAGTTACGAAAGGAACTATATTCCAGTGATATAACACCGCTTCAAAACAGAAGGGTATGGAATAATGAGCCTAAGAAGAAGTATGTGGTCTCAATGGATGCCGATTCCTTGAAGTGGGTCAATGATAATATGAGCCATGATGCTGGTAATGAGCTATTAAGGCTTGCAGGTCAGGCCATTAAAGACAGTGGCATTGATGGCTTTCATGTATCAGGCGATGAATTCATGGCGACCCATGATGATAAGGACTTTTTGGAAACAGAGTTAGCCAAGGTGTCTAAAGCTCTTGAACACGTTGAGATACGTCATACATTGCCCTCTGGAGAAGTCATTATTTATACTAGAGTAGGCTTAAGTTTTGGAATAGGGGAAACAACCGCTTTAGCAGAAATCCAGCTACACACCCACAAAGCGGATAGAGAGAAGCGAGGGCTACGGATGGACAGGGATTTAGTGGGACAGAACAAAGCGAAACTACAAGCCATTGTCGATGCCGGACGGATTCCTAGCTTCAACGAACGCAAGCGGTTTACTACTGACCCACCCAAAGTTAAACGTATCTCAGCCAAGGATGCGCTTGCCCAAAAGATTAAACCAGAACCCATTACCGTTGAAGAGTTGATGCTTGATGAGACTGAATTCAATGATCTATTTGATGATGATGGTGGTGGTGGTGATGGCGTTGGTGGAATCACGGATAGGATAAAAGCTAAGGTAACAGCGGTTAAAACACCGGTCGATACAGAAGCGTATGCAGGACTTGACGATGCCACCCTTGAGGCGGTGGGAAATTTTGGAGGCATTCCCAAGTCTAATTATGAGAAGGCAGAAGATTACATTACTGAGAGCCGAACATTATGGAAGCGAAAGTTTAGACAAGGAATTGTTGACCAGTTCGATTCCTTCAAAAATGTATTGAATGACAATAGGGCATGGATGATGGCACATTTGTCCGCGTCCGCGCCTGAAATAGTTGTTCAGACCATTCACCAAGGTATTCCAGTGCTACAGGGTTCGGGTGCGGTCAGTATCGACACGAGCAAAAAAGGATTAATTGGCGCGTTGAAGCCATTGGGTGCAGAGTCGGGGAGGTTCTTACAATGGATTGCCGGACAACGGGCACAACGACTCGCGCTTGAGGGAAAAGAAAACCGTCTAACGGATGAACATATTGAATCATTGATTGCCTTGGGCAAGAACGATACAAGCAATGGCACGTTGGGAAATAACCGAGAAAAACTATACACTCAAGCACTTAAAGATTTTAATTCCATTAGTGAAGCAGTGAATGCCGTAGGTGTTAAGTCTGGAATGATTAGCGAACTGGATGCAGAAATATGGGCAAATGAAGGAATTTACGTCCCTTTCTATCGACTACTAGAAGAGTCGGCAACAACACAGGGTATTAGCTCAGTCAGTGGCCTGATTAAGCAGGACGCATACAAGACACTTAAGGGTGCAGATATGCAGATTGACGACCTTTTAGCCAATGTACTAATGAACTGGACACATATCTTAGGGGCTAGTTTGAAAAACCAAGCGGCAACTAGGGCATTGGACGTTGCCACTACACTATCATCACCAGAGGGTAGACCCCTTGCGGTTGAAACGGCTGAGGCATTGAAACGTAAAGATGCCGTGTTTGTCAGACGTAATGGGCAAAAAATATGGTACAACGTGGACACTAGCGCAGAAGGCAAACTGGTATTAGATTCGCTCGTGGGTATGAACTTTCAAGGCTTGAATAACGCACCTATGAAGGTTATGCGTAAATTCAAAAAATGGATGACATTAGGTGTTACCAAAAATCCAGCCTACATTGCTTCTAACCTATTCAAAGATACCTTTCTTGCGGTTGCACTTAACAAGATGGACGTTAACATTTTCTCTAACCTGAGAAGTGGCTACCATGCCGGTGAAAAAGATAGCGATCTACTAATCCAAGCCGGTGCAGGTGGTGCCATCGTTAGTGGCTCACATTTCAGTTACACGGCATACACCGAGGACTTAAAGGAGCAATTAAAGCAACAAGTTGATGATGCAGGTGTTCTGTCCAACCCGTCCAGGATAAAGAAAGTCCTGGAAGCTTATAACACGCTGGGAAATAGAGTGGAAAACCTTAACCGGATGGCTCAGTTTGAGAAGGATTTAGCCAATGGCGACATTGATCTACTTGAGGCTAATTTCAGAGCCAAAGACCATTTCAACTATTCATCCACCGGTAGCAGTATTGGAATCCGAGTATTAACTCAAACCATTCCGTTTCTTAACTCACGGATTCAAGGCTTGGATAAAGTGTCGAGGGCATGGGAAGATGAAGGACAACGCACCCAACTGGTTAAAGTTGCCACCTTGTATGTGGGTGCAAGTTTGTTAATGTATTTGTCCATGCGAGACGATGAAGATTACATTAATGCCGAGCAGTGGGAACGTGATAGCTATCACTTGTTCAAAGTTCCAAACACCGATGTTATGCTAAGATTGCCACGCGCATTTGAGCTGGGAATGATGGCAACTATTGTTGAAAGGTCATTTGAGCAAATGCTTGATGATAAAGTACATTCTGAACTCTTTGTCGAACGTATGACTCACATTGTTACCGAGCTACTAGGCTTTGTACCTGTTCCTCAAGCCTTTAAGCCAGTGTTAGAATTGTGGGCTAATAAGGATTCGTTTACAGGGCGGCATATTGAATCCGCATCAATGCAACGATTAAGCCCGTCCGAACGCAAAAAAGCGTGGACTTCACAAACAGCCATCGGTGTAAGCAGTGCCATGGACACAGTATTGTGGGATGCTGTTACCTTAAGTCCAATCCAAGTAGACCACATGATAAAAGGTTGGTTTGGGTGGCTAGGTGGCTTTACAACCGCCACCATTGATAATCTTGCGTTGAATCCTTTGATGGGGAAAGATAATCCAGACTGGGAAGTTCAGGATTATATGGGTATTGGTCGTTTTGCCAGAACAGGTCAACCTTCAAATTCTAGGTTCATTACCGAGTTCTATGATACCCAGAAGCAACTCAGTCGCCACTTTGCAGACATTCAGAAGTACAAGGAAGATAAGGAGTGGGGGAAGTATGATCGTGCAATAAAAGAACACGGTGATAAACTTAAGAATCGGCATAGGTTTAATGCAGTCGGTAGAAAGTTAAACACTATTAGAACTAGAATTAACACTGTTTACCGTTCTAAGTCACTAAGTGGTGCGCAGAAAAGAGTGAAGATGGATAGACTAAACAAACAGCGTATCACACTGGCTAAGAAGTTAATATTGAAGTAATTTAGTCAATAGAAAGTTGTTTGCTGATTACTTCACTTTTGCCGTACATGTTCGCCAGATCAACTAGCCTAGCTTTTACAAGCTGGTAAATATCTTTGTACGGCAATGACTTATCCATCCCTTCAATTAACCCACGACTTACAACCTTATCCGCAAATTTAACGTCAATAAGCTGTGTTGCCGTCATGACTTCCCGTTTGTTTTTAAATTTACCGTAGAACTCAAACATTGTTGAGTTTACGCAGCCACTAAGAGTTGAATAATAACGATCAGCGTTTTTACTTCCTTGCGCTTTAGCATAGATCACAAAATCTTTTATGGTGTCTGTCTCTTCTCGTCTCACTACTTTTCCAGCCGCTCTATTTTCTATCCACTCTACGGATTGCTTTTGGGTACTAAGCGCAACAAGTAAATGCTTTTGGTCTACAAAATCATTCGATAACTTTTCCTTAAAATCGAGAACTAGATCAGTGTTCCTAAACAGTGTCCCAAGAAAAATAGCTTGTTTCTCATTCAGCATTATTTCATCAACTGGGCGACCTGCTTTTTTTGCAGGAACTCGCCTAATAATAAATGACTTTGAAAGTTGTTTATTATCTAGTCTAAAAAAACGCCCTTTGTGTTTTTCAATTAATCGCAAAATCTTAAAATGCTCTCTATCAAACCCTTCTGCAATCAAAAAAGTTCCGCACCTCAATTCATCATTGTAAATCTCAACCTCAGAATTCATACAAATACCTTATTAAATCTATAATAAAAATACTGTAGTCTTTATATCCTTAATTGTCAACCTATAGTAGTTTAATAGCTTAACTTACCAATCTAAACTCTATTATTGGAACGTTTCGGGTTTAAGTACAATCTCACCCCATTCGTTTCTGCACAAATGTTTTTTACCTTCTTCTGTAATTGTGAATTTACTGTCAAGGAGCAATGCGTCTTCCCTCCTCCTTGCATTGGCAACTGCCACTGCGTCCTTCGCCATTTCCATTTGCACCCTTAATTCACTTTTCCCATTTGATCCATCTGGTTGATTCGCTAGTACCGATTCTGCTTCTTGTATCAATCGTT
>CAZMWD010000054.1:0-2799 GCA_964569685.1 uncultured Cocleimonas sp.
TACCTACACAGAAATATTTATTACTCTGTCGTATCTTTGCCCCATTCTATTTCATTAAATGAAGCCATTTGATCATCCGATGCCTTGGTCTGATATTTCCCTTTATATTCATCATAGCTCATGCCATAAATGACTTCGCGTGCTTGATCATAGTCTATTTCAACCCCACGCTCTTTCGCTTCGCCCATATACCATTTTGCAAAACAATTACGGCAAAAACCTGCCATATTCATTAAGTCTATGTTTTGAACATCAGTGCGTTTTTGAAAATGGCCGATTAGTTTACGCCATGCTGCCGCTTCAATTTCTATTTGAGTTTGTTTATCCATTATTTTCTCATTGTAATTTAATAATTAATATTTCTATTTTAACGTCTCTTTCTAGCCAAATAAAAACCAAAGAGCAAAATGACGCTTAATAAACTCACAATCAACCCATTTCCCCAACGCACATAAGGTGTTGCACCAGTAAACAATTGTACTTTGTGAGTAATAATCGCAGTGGTATAAATAGGTGCTGTTGCCACTAATTTACCTTTTTCATCAATAATTCCAGAAGGCCCTGTATTAGTGGAACGAACCATATAACGCCCTGTTTCTATGGAGCGCATACGTGCAATTTGCATGTGCTGATAAGGCTCTAACGAGCCAGTAAACCAACCATCATTGGTCACATTAATGAGTAGTTTTGCCTCTGGTAAAGATTTTATCATCTCTTCACCAAAGGCATCTTCATAACAAATGGTCATTTGTGCTAAAAAACCCTCATTTCCATTTTTACCAGAAACCAGCAAGGTGTCTTTATCAGGGCCTGCTGCCACATTATCATAGGGTAGCTGTATCCATTCATCCAACCAACGTAGGTAGTTAAGAAACGGAATATATTCCCCAAAAGGCACTAAATGTTGTTTTGAATAAATTTCACGATTATCTGCTGTGATTGATAACACACTGTTTTCTACGCCGCCTTTTTCATTTTCATAGAACCCGCCTAACATAATCGTTAATTGATGTTGCTTTGCAAATTCCTGCAAGGGGAAGATCAAATCATCCATATGAAAACGAAAATTAGTCGGTAACGCTGTTTCTGGCCAAACAATCAGGTCACTGTCTTTACTTTTGTGAGTCATATCCATATATAACGTTAGCGTAGGTGCCAACTGTTCGGGTTTAAATTTATCACCTTGGTAAATATTACCTTGTAAGACACTCGCGGTAATAGGCTCGCCACTTGTTTGAGTCCAATCAATTCCTTGCAAACTATAAGATGAAACAGCTAAAAGAATGATGAGTAATGCCGAAAAAATTCGACTCTTGGCACCCAATTTTTCCTCTACCTCTGCATGATGCGGTCGAATATTGCCGCTCTGTTTTACATGAACCATTCGATTCACAGAGTTACCAAGGATAAAACTGACAATAGCACCTGCTATTAAGGCACTGCTCCAGCTCACACCTAATACACCTGTAATCGGCGCAAAGCCTGCAAACACCGTATCAACCTGACTTTGCCCTAGATAGAGCCAAGGGAAACCCGTTAAAAACCACCCTCGAAACCATTCTAGTAAGACCCAGCTTGCAGGATAAAATAACAATAAACGTGTAATTAAAGGTGTGTTTCGAAAACTGAAAACTAATAAACCAAATAAGCCCGTTGAAAATAGCGCAACAATTATCACAAAAAAAGCAGCACCTGCCACCGCCATCAACAATGGCGAATGGGCAAAATAATACATACTGTGAAAAAACCACGAAGCCCCTGCACCAAATAAACCAATGCCGTACAACCAACCAAGATAAAAATGCTGTTTACGGGTCTGCGCGCGCGTCAACGCAAAAAACAAAATGGCAGGGGTAATCCAAGCTAAAGGAAAGAGGGTAAAGGGGGAAAAAGCAAAAACAGTGACTGCGCCTGCTAATAAAACCAGTAGATAATACCCCTTGTTAAAACGGGAATGAAAGCTAAAGCCTGATTGAGAATTAAACATAACAAAACATAAATAAATTAAGGAGAAAGCTCAGGCTAAGAAAGCTTATGCACTTCTAATAATTGAACCCGACGTGCATCACTTCGCAACACTTTAAACTGAAAGGGTGCGAGGGTAATTTCATTTCCTTGTTGCGGAATTTTTCCTGATTTTTGAGTGACTAAGCCACCCACTGTATCAAACTTATCGACCGAAAAACTAGAGGAAAAATAATCATTAAACTCTTCTATTTCGGTACTTGCTTGCACAATAAAACGCCCTTCTTTTTGGGCGCGGATATTAAGCTTATCATCAATATGATCATGCTCGTCATCAATCTCACCCACGATTTGTTCCAGCACATCTTCTATGGTAATCACGCCAGATGTTCCTGCATATTCATCCACCACAATCGCCATGTGATTACGACTATTACGAAAACTACTTAATAAAATATCCAGCTTTTGGCTTTCTGGAACGATAATTGGGCGGCGCAAAATATCATCAATATCAAAGGCATCTTCATTACCCACATACTTCAATAAATCTTTTGCCAACAAAATTCCTTCTACATCGTCACGGTCTTCGTCAAACACAGGGTAACGCGAATGCCCTGCTTGCATAACCACTTTTAGAATATCGTGAAAATTATCATCTAGATGTAAAAACTGAATATTAGAACGCGGGATCATCACATCACGCACTTGCAAACTATCCACCTGCATGACACCTTCGATCATACCCAAAGCCTCTGCTCCGAGAATATTATTTTTTTGTGCTTGGCGTAGTTCACTGATTAACTCATCGTAGCTTAGCGCGCTAGTATCAATCGT
>CAZMWD010000054.1:2899-10358 GCA_964569685.1 uncultured Cocleimonas sp.
TTTAATAACTGTATTTCTTTTGATTCCATTATTATCGCATCATCATCATTTATGTGATCAAACCCTTGTAAGTGTAATATTCCATGTATGACCAAATGTGCCCAATGCTGAAACACTGTTTTATTTTGTTCTACTGCTTCTTTTGCTATCACCGGTTCACAAAATATTAGATCACCCAAATGTCGGGGCTCTGCAAAAGATAACTGAAACAAACCGGGCAAGTCGGGCATTTCAAATGGAAATGATAACACATTCGTCGGTGCATCTTTTTGTCGATAGTCATGATTTAGTTGCTGACTTTCTGCTTCTGTCGTAATTCTTATAACAACACTTATAACAACATTGCTGGCGTTATTATCGGGGTGTAAGCTTATATCAACCCACTGCTGAAATTGTTCTACACTAGGAATATGGGTAAATTCAAACGGATTTTGTAAATCAAGCTCAAGTGCCACGTTACGCGTCATGCTCGTCATACGCTTCCACTATCTTTCTCACCAGAGAATGCCTCACCACATCGGTCGATTGAAAGAAACTAAAACGCACATCTTTAATACCCTGCAATATATTAATGGCATGCTTTAAGCCTGATGTTTGGTGTTTAGGTAAATCAATCTGTGTAATATCACCGGTAACGACCGCAGTTGAACCGAACCCCAAACGCGTTAAAAACATTTTCATTTGTTCGATAGAGGTATTTTGCGCTTCATCCATAATAATAAATGAATCATTTAAGGTACGCCCGCGCATATAGGCTAACGGCGCAACTTCAATGACATTTTTTTCGATGAGCTTATCCACTGTTTCGAAACCCAACATTTCGTATAAGGCATCGTACATCGGGCGTAAATAAGGATCGACTTTTTGTGATAAATCACCCGGCAAGAATCCCAGTTTCTCCCCTGCTTCAACTGCGGGTCGCACTAAGATAATTCGACGCACTTCATTTCGCTCCAATGCTTCGACCGCACAGGCAACCGCAAGATAGGTTTTACCTGTACCCGCAGGGCCGACACCAAAGGTTAAATCATGTGTTTGGATGCCACGAATATAATAGTTCTGATTGGGACCACGCCCACGAATCAAACCTTTCTTGGTACGGATGGTGGCTGATTGTTGAGGTTCATCTTTTTCGGTTTCACTGCCCGTATTTTGTGAAGACTCATGTAAATACAAATGAATAGATTCAGGCGATAAGGTTTGTTTTTCTGTATCACGATATAAATCGTGTATCAAGTTGATGGTTTGTTGAACCGGCAATGGCAAACCTTTAATTTTAAAACTAAACGCACGATTACTAATTTCCACATCAAAATGTGCTTCTAATTGTTTTAAATGCTGGTCGAATTGTCCACAAAGATTGGTAAGGCGTTCGTTATTTTCAGGCTCAAGAGAGAACGAGATAGCGTGTCGTGTAGATTCTGGAACAGAACCTTTATTAACGACGGGGTCGGATGGTGTTGTGCTCAAGTTTTAAATGATCTCCGCATTAGTGGTAAACAGTATACAAACAACTATAGCATAGCAACGACTCAAGAAACCAACTCACCTCGTAAAGAATTAGGTTTAGCCTCTGTAATTTTTACATCGACAAACTGCCCTATTAAACTCTTATCACCTGCAAAGTTCACGGTGCGGTTATTTTCTGTTTTACCCGCGATCTCAAGATCACTTTTAACCGATATACGATCAACCAAAACAGAAACAGTCGTGCCTACCATCTTTTCACTAATGACATGCTCCATTTCAGTAATCCGGCGTTGTAAGCGATACAAACGCTCTTTTTTAACATCCATTGGTACATCATCGGCAAAAGAGGCAGCTGGCGTTCCTGGCCGTGCGCTGTAGATAAAACTAAAGCTGTGATCAAAGCCAATGTCTTCAATCAACTTCATGGTATCTTCAAAATCTTTATCCGTCTCCCCTGGAAAACCAATAATAAAATCAGAAGAAAGGCTTAGGTTAGGACGTATCTCACGTAGTTTCCTGATTTTTTGTTTGTATTCAATCGCCATGTGTCCACGTTTCATCGCCGCTAAAATACGATCTGATCCACTTTGAACCGGCAAATGTAAATGATCCACCAACTCCGGCACTTCGGCATAGGCTTGGATTAGGCTATCACTAAATTCTACGGGATGAGAAGTGGTGTAACGAATACGTTCGATTCCTTCGACAGCGGCAACATAATGAATCAATGATGCCAGATCAGCAATATCGCCCTCATGCGTTGTACCGCGATAAGCATTCACATTTTGTCCGAGTAAATTCACTTCGCGAACCCCCTGCTCTGCTAATTGCGCTACTTCGGCAATCACATCATCAAAGGGGCGCGATATTTCTTCTCCACGCGTATAAGGCACCACACAAAACGTACAGTATTTACTACAACCTTCCATGATGGAGACAAACGCGGTAACGCCATCGGCTTTGGCTTCGGGTAAATGGTCAAATTTTTCTATTTCCGGAAACGATGTATCGATGACTAGCCCTTTCTTATCAGTGGATTGCTTAGCTTCTTTAACCATCTCCGGCAAACGATGTAAGGTTTGCGGACCAAAAATCACATCCACAACCGGTGCGCGCCGTTTAATTTCTTCGCCTTCTTGACTGGCAACACAACCACCGACACCAATAATCACATCGGGATTTTTTTCTTTTATTTTTCGCCAGCGACCTAATTGATGAAATACTTTTTCTTGTGCTTTTTCACGAATAGAACAGGTATTCAATAACAATACATCCGCTTCTTCGGGGTTATCGGTTAACTCCATCCCCTCCGAATCATGCAACACATCCAGCATTTTTGCCGAATCGTACTCGTTCATTTGGCAACCGTGCGTTTGTATAAATAATTTACCGGACATAATCAATCACAATTTTATAGAAATAAGACACGGTATTATCAGCGAAGCAAGTACAGATGTCACTTAACAATCAACTATTAAGGTTTATGATTGGTAACCTCATTAAAAATAACCCCTGTGATTTTCATAACTTCATATTTAGCAATGGCTTATCTAATGGTACTTAATGTAAATTATTTTGTTTTTTATACAAATTAAGCTATACTCGAAACATAGAGCTACACAATCTACACCCAAAATGGGCTTTTGGGTGATTACTAAATAAATATTTTAAGTGTAGTTTAGCTCTAGCTGAAGTAAAAAAAGGGGAATACCATGAACATAATTAGAATGTCACTTCCTGTGATTTTTGTGGTCACATTGATCACTATAGATTTAAGTATATCAATCGCTTACGCAGAAAATAAAAACACGGTTAAAATTTATAAAGTAACCGATGTATCATCAACGGGTAAATTACGTTTGCGCGCGTGGCCAAGCACTAAATCACGTGTGAAAGTCTCACTTCCTTATAATGCGCATGATCTTATTGAAACAGGCAAACAACGCATTGTCGGAAAATCTCGCTGGGTAGAAGTCAAATGGCAAGAAAATACCGGCTGGGTTAATGACCGTTACCTAATGAAGACAGGTGTGTTGCTTAAACCTAACGGATTAACGACTAATAAAGCCATTGCCTCTCGCAATAACAAAGCGAACAACAAAACAAATGTTGCTGTAAGCCGTAACTCTATATTAAATAACCAAACGGACAATACAGCTAATACGGCTCGCATGCTACCTTATGAATATCAAGGTGATCGCTACGATCAAACCATACAGCCAACACCCATTACCGTTGCAAGCAAAACAAGCTATTCAGAAACCATTAAAAAACGTAATGCGTCTAAATGGGTGTTAAATTGTTCAGGTAACACACCTAAAAACTGGACGATTAAAATGGATGTATCATCCAAACAAATGTTCGTTAAACTTGCTAATAATAAAGAATTTAATATTCCCATCACCTATCGTAAATGGGCACCGGGCGGACAAATACGCATGGAAATTGGTGGCGGTAAGGGACGTAACCTTGTTGATGCAACACTGGAAAAAACATTTGCTTGTAATAATGGTTTAAGCAAAACGAATTACTCTTATCGAGTAAATGCAGCAGTTAATCGTGGTGAATTATTATCGGGGTGTTGTAATCCGGTTTCACAATGATTTAAAAACAACTTCTTTCACGTTACTCGTCACAACTCAATGATCTTAAAAAGCCAGCATTAGCTGGTTTTTTTTGGGTAAAAATATCTTACTCTTCATGTTCGGTCTCCTTCACGCAGTTAAAACAACGCTTCAGAAAACCAAAGTATCGTTAAACGTCTCACTCGGTCGCATTGCCGCATTCGCCTTATCATCATCTGGCAAGTAATACCCGCCAATATCAGTTTCTTGCCCTTGCACCGAATTAAGCTCTTCAACAATTTTTTCTTCATTATCGCTAAGCTTCTGCGCAAGTTCGCTAAAGCTTGCTTTTAGCTTATCATCTTCATCTTGCTCAGCCAGTGCTTTTGCCCAGTACATGGCTAAATAGAAATGGCTACCGCGATTATCCAGCATGCCTAATTTACGTTGGGGTGATTTATTATTGCTGAGTAATTCACCGGTGGCTTTATCTAAACAATCAGCCAATAACTGTGCTTTTTTATTATTAGTCGTCTCTGATAAGTGTTCTAATGAAACAACGATTGCAAGGAACTCACCTAATGAATCCCAACGTAAATAGTTTTCTTCATTAAACTGCTGAACGTGTTTCGGTGCAGAACCACCTGCACCCGTTTCAAACATTCCACCACCTTTCATTAAAGGTACGATTGACAACATTTTGGCACTCGTCCCCACTTCGAGGATGGGGAATAAATCAGTTAGATAATCTCGTAACACGTTCCCGGTAACAGAAATAGTGTCTTTGCCTTCAATCAATCGTTCCATGGTGTAACGAATAGCAACTACAGGTGACATGATTTGAATATCCAGACCGTCAGTATCATGCGCTTGTAAATAACGCTCTACCTTTGTAATCAGCTGGCGATCATGGGCACGCTGAGAATCCAGCCAAAATATGGCAGGCATACCTGAAAGTCGCGCGCGTTTTACCGCAAGTTTTACCCAGTCTTTGATTGGCTCATCTTTTGTTTGGCACATTCTCCATATATCACCTTCTTCAACCTTATGTTCTAACAAGGTGTTTCCAGCGTCATCTACAACACGTACTGTGCCGTCTGCGACCATTTCAAAGGTTTTATCATGTGAGCCATATTCTTCTGCTTTTTGCGCCATTAAACCGACGTTAGGCACGGTTCCCATCGTGGTTGGATCAAATGCACCATGGGTTTTACAAAAATTGATAGTCTCTTGATAAATCGTTGCATAGGTACTTTCAGGAATAACGGCTTTGGTGTCTTTTAGTTTGCCATCTGCGCCCCACATTTTGCCTGAATTACGAATCATTGCAGGCATCGAAGCATCCACAATAACATCACTTGGAACATGAAGATTAGAAATGCCACGATCTGAATCGACCATCGCAATTTCTGGACGATTGATATAACACGCGCGAATATCGGCTTCAATTTCGGCGCGCTTTGATTGTGGTAAATCTTGAATTCGGTTGTATACATTGCCTAAACCATTATTGGGATTAACACCAATCTCATCAAAACACTCCGCCCATTTTTCAAATAACTGCTTATAAAAAACCGTCACGGCATGACCAAATACAATCGGATGAGAAACCTTCATCATGGTCGCTTTAACATGCAGTGAAAACAGCACGCCGGTTTCCTTGGCATCGTTCATTTCTTCTTCAAAAAATTGCCGCAATGCCTTTTTACTCATAAACATGGTATCTATGATTTCTGAATCCAGTAGAGGCGTTTCTGCTTTAAGCACGGTTACATCCGTACTTGTTTTATCTATAAACTCAATACGCACATTGCAGGACTTTTCAACTAATAATGATTGCTCACTTGAGTAAAAATCCCCGCCACGCATATGTGCCACATGCGAACGCGAAGCCTGACTCCATGCACCCATTGAATGTGGATTATTACGCGCATATTGCTTAACCGATGCAGGCGCGCGTCGATCTGAATTGCCCTCACGTAACACTGGATTTACGGCACTACCCAGTATTTTACTAAACTGCTGGCGAACCTTTTTTTCTTCATTGCTTGCAGGTTCATCTGGAAAATCAGGTATGGCATAACCTTTTTCCTGTAATTCGGCGATAGCCGCTTTGAGCTGAGGAATGGATGCGCTGATATTGGGTAGCTTAATAATATTTGCATCCGGCGACTGGGTTAATTCACCCAACTCCTGCAAGGCATCATCAATACGTTGATCTTCTTTCAAAAAATCAGGAAAATTTGCAATGATTCTTCCACTTAAGGATATATCACGCGTCTCAACATTGATGTCTGCTTTTGATGCGAAAGCCTGAACGATAGGTAATAACGAGCGCGTTGCGAGTGCAGGTGCTTCATCCGTTTTAGTATAAATAATGGTCGGTGTTTTATCTGGCATAAGAATACTTCCAAGAAAGCAAAGGGGTATAATTGATGAAAAAAATATTTAGATTGGTACGAGTACTCCAACCCGTTCAAAATGTCGGTATTCATGGCTAGGCGTACTTTGAAGGGAACTAGATACTCACTTGACTCACAAATTCTCTTGGCTTCACAACTAATATAGAACAATGTACATCATCCATAATTTTTTCAGCAGTATTACCAATAAAGAAACCCATTAATCCTGTTCGAGAAAGCATTCCCATAATAAGTAAATCCACCTCTTTTCGTTCCGCATAATCGGGTAGCATCGTGGTGACAGCGCCTTCAAGCACCTCGGGAATAACTTTATAAGCAGGGTCGCTAACAGCGTTATCTACCAAACTTTTTATTGCTGACAGTCTCTCTTGAGACAGTTCATCATATGATTTATCTATCACATTAACGAGATGTAATTCAGTCGTTTTTGCGCTGGTAATATTGGTTGCGATTCGAACAAGCTCGTGGTTCAACGTATCATTTTGATCTGCTACTTTCTCGTCAAAATGCAACCCCACCATCATCTGTATTTCTTCGCTAGCACCCGGCTTAACTGCCCATATTGGACAAGGGCATTGGCGCATTATTTCTATAGAAGTACTGCCCAATAAATGCTCTTTCATTGATTTTTGTTCTCTAGTGCTAATCAAAAGCAAGTCATGTTGTTCTATTAATACTTGTTTTACAATTTCTACCGCAGGGTCTCCAACTTTGACCAGACAAGTGACTTTAGTACTCTTTGGAAAGCTATCCGCTATTGTTTGCAACTTTTCATAGGCTTTCTTGATCAAGATAGCTTCTTGCTTCTCGACAGGCATTATGGTTTTTTCTGAATCATAAATAACGTTAGGAACAACGCTAAACAAAGTGAAGGATGTATCCTCATGTGCTTGAGCTATCGCCAAAGCATGATCAACTTTCGCTTGCTCTTCGTCTGTTTTAAAATCAAGAGCGATGATGATATTTTTAAAAATATCCATAACGTGTAATTCCTTTTTATTT